>JBOGYU010000127.1:0-10600 GCA_050696935.1 Solirubrobacteraceae bacterium
GGGGAGCGCCGTGCCGACCAGCCGCGCGGTGACCGCCGGGCTGGACCCGCGCACCGGGTTCGTCCCCGCCAGCGCCTCGTACAGCACGAGCGCGAGCGCGTACAGGTCGGCGCGCTCGTCCACGCGCTCGCCGGCCGCCTGCTCCGGAGCCATGTAGGCGAGCGTGCCGACGACGTCGCCCGTGCGGGTGAGCGGCTCGTCCCCCGCCAGGTGCGCCACGCCGAAGTCGGTGAGCTTGGCGGCCGCCCGCGCGTCGCCCGGCTCGTCCGGGACGATCACGTTCTGCGGCTTGACGTCGCGGTGGATCACGCCCCGCTCGTGGGCGTGCGCGAGCCCGGACGCGAGCGCGAGGCCCACGCGCAGGACGTCGCGGTCCGAGAGCGCGCCCGCCTCCTCGAGCGCCGCGAGCGTGCGCCCGCGGACCAGCTCCGAGACCAGGTAGCGCCCCGCCGCGTCCTCGCCGGCGTCGTACACCGCGACGACCGCCGGGTGGTGCAGGCGCGCTGCGGCGAGCGCCTCCCGCGGCCCGCGCTCAGGCGCCGGCCCGTGCGGCGGGATCGCCTTCACCGCGACCGGCCGACCGAGCCGCTCGTCACGCGCTTCGAAGACTGTCCCGAACCCGCCCGCGCCGATGCGCCGCACGAGCCGGTACCGGCCGAGCACGACGCGCTCCTCCGGCGGCCACGCCCGATCGCGGCCCTTGTCCGGCGGGCGCTCCGGCCCCCACGGTCGCCCCCGGCGGTGCTCGGTGGCGTCCATCCGGACCACCTTCGACGGGCGCGCGCTGGACCCTGCCGGCGCTGCCGCCGCGCCGGTTGGTATTACTGGACCCCGAAAATGGGTCGACCTGGGGCGGCGAGATGGCGCCGCGCCGCGAGGAGACGAACTTCCAGCCTTGTCCTTCTTCGACGAGGACGACGAGCCCCGCCGGACCGTTCCGAGGCCACGCCGTGCCCGGCCGGCCGGAGGCGCCGTCGCCGCCGATTCGCAGACGCTGTTGATCCGCCGCGCCGTCGCGCTGGTGGGCGGGCTGCTGATCGTGGTCCTGCTCGTGATCGCCGTGAACTCCTGCCGCACCTCGCAGAAGGAGAACGCGCTCAAGGACTACAACCGCCGGCTGTCGGCGATCGCGCTGGAGTCCTCGCGCCAGGTCGGGCAGCCGTTCTTCGACCTGCTCACCCAGGGCGGCGGCGGCTCGCCGCAGGACCTCCAGACGGCCATCTCCGGGTTCCGCGTGCAGGCCGAGCAGCAGTACCGCCAGACCGAGGAGCTCGACGTGCCCGGCGAGATGCGCGGGGCCCAGCAGTCGGCGCTGATCGCGCTCGAGTGGCGCCGCGACGGGCTCGACCGGATCGCGCAGCAGGTCCGCACCGCGCTCGGCGACGAGGGCGAGGAGGCCGACGCGGCGATCGCGGACATCGCCGGCCAGATGGAGGTCTTCCTCGCCTCCGACGTCGCCTGGTACACCCGCGTGGGCCCGCTCGTCGAGGGCGCGCTGGAGGACGCGGAGATCGGCGGGCAGGAGATCGTGCGCTCGCAGTTCCTGCCGGACCTGGCGTGGCTGGAGCCGGAGACGATCGCCGCCGAGCTCGAGCAGCAGCTCTCCGGCGGCGGCGGGGGCGACGGCGAGCCCACCGGCCCGGGCCTCCACGGCACGGGGATCGACTCCACGGTCTACGGCGACGTCACGCTCCAGCCCGGAGTCTCCAACCGGCTGGCGTTCACGCCCGACCAGCCGTTCGTGGTGACCTTCACCAACCAGGGCGAGAACGACGAGTTCGACATCCGGGTCACGCTGCGGATCCAGAGCGAGGGCGGCGAGGAGATCACGGCCTCGGACACGATCCCGCGGCTCGTGCCGGGCGAGAGCGCGGAGGCGGCGCTGGCCCTCGAGGAGGCGCCGCCGCTGGACACCACGACCACGGTGCGCGTCCAGGTGGCGCGGGTGCCGGGCGAGGAGAAGGTGGACAACAACCGCTCCGAGTACCCCGTGCTGTTCGTGCAGGAATAGCCGCTCGTACACTGGTCGCCTCGTGAACGACCTGACGGAACCGGCCGGTCTCGTCGCGCTGGCGGCCGGGGCCATCGCGCTCCTCGCGCTGGTCCTCGCGGTCGTGCTCGCGGTCAAGCTGCGCCGGCTGCGCGGGGCCCAGCAGGTGGTGCTCGGGACCTCCGGGCGCGACGACCTCGTCGCCCACGCGCGCAACCTGCAGGCCGCGTTCGAGGCCCTCCACGGGCGGGTGGAGGAGGTCGCCGAGCGGCTCGACGAGCGGATGGCCGCCGCCGAGGATCGCCTGGACGGCGCCATCGCCTATCGCGCGCTCGTGCGCTACGACGCCTACGGCGAGCTGTCGGGCCACCAGTCGACGTCGCTCGCGCTGCTCGACGCGGCGCAGGACGGCGTGGTGCTCTCCTGCATCGCCCACCGCGACACCGCGCGCCTGTACTGCAAGCAGGTGCACGGCGGCCGCGGCGAGCACGAGCTGTCGCCCGAGGAGGACGAGGCGATCCGGCTCGCGCTCGCGGGCGAGGCGACGGGCACCGTCACGCTCGACTGATGCGCGCCGGCTACCTCGGGCCGGCGGGGACGTTCTCGCACGAGGCGCTGATGGCGGCCGGCTCCGGCGACGAGCTCGTGCCGCTGCCCACGCTGCACGAGACCGTGCTTGCGGTCCATGCCGGCACGGTGGACCGGGCGCTCGTGCCGATCGAGAACGCGCTGGAGGGGTCCGTCAATCCGACGCTCGACGCGCTCGCCTTCGCCACCGACGACGTGGAGATCGTGGGAGAGCTGCGCCACCCGGTCCACCACTGCCTTGTGGGGCGCGAGCCGGTGGCGCTCGAGGAGGTCCGGACCGTCGTCTCCCACCCGCAGGCGACCGCCCAGTGCGCGGGGTTCCTGCGCGAGGCGCTGCCCCAGGCGCGCGTGGTGGCCGCGGCGTCGACCGCGGAGGCGGTGCGCCAGGTGGCGGAGGGACTCCAACCCGCGGTGGCCCTCGGCACCGCCCTGGCCGCCCGCCTCTACGGCGCGGTCGTGCTGCGCGAGCACGTGGAGGACGACCCCGCCAACGAGACGCGGTTCGTGTGGGTCGCCCGCCGCGGTGCCGCGCCCCACGGTGGCGCCGCGCCCCTCGGCCTCGTCGCGACCCCCGGCCTCGTCACGCGCTGGAAGACCGCGCTCGTCTTCTGGGGCGCCGGCTCCGCGAGCCCGGGCTGGCTCGTCCGCTGCCTGGGCGAGTTCGCCGCGCGTGACGTGAACCTCGTCCGGATCGAGTCGCGCCCCCTCCGCCAGCGCCTCGGCGAGTACATGTTCTTCCTGGACCTGGAGGGGTCCGCGGCCGACCCGGCGGTCGCCGGAGCGGTCGAGGGACTGCGCGCCCACGCCGACGTCGTGCGCGTGCTCGGGTCGTTCCCGGCGGCCTGAGCCGCCGGGTGTTCTGGCTACACTCCCGGGTCAACCATGGGTTCCAGCACCCCAGTGCCACCACTGGGGTCCGTGTCGCGCGACGGCCGCCGGCGACACGGGCCGAGCGCCGACGGCACGCGCCGTTGGTCGGGTGGTCGTGTGCTGGTGCTCAACGCGACGTACGAGCCGATCAACGTCTGCACGGTCCGGCGCGCCACGGTGCTCCTGCTCAAGGAGAAGGCGGAGGTGATCGAGATCGGCGCGACCGAGCTGCACTGGGCCAGCGGCTCGCTGCCGAAGCCGGTCGTGATCCGGCTGATCACCTACGTCCGCGTCCCGCGCGACAGCCACAAGCGCAAGATCACCCGCCGCGCCGTGTTCGCCCGTGACGGGTGGGAGTGCATGTACTGCGGCGCCCGCACGAGCCTGACGGTCGACCACGTGATCCCGCGCTCGAAGGGCGGCGGCTCGAGCTGGGACAACATCGTCGCCTCCTGCGCACCGTGCAACCGCCGCAAGGGCGACCGGCTGCCGCACCAGGTCAACATGCACCCGCGCGTGAGGCCGCGCACGCCCGGCGCGCACATCTTCATCCAGCTCGCCTCGCCGACGATCCCAGCGACCTGGAAGCAGTACCTGCCGCTGGCCGAGGCGGCATAGCGCGCCGACCGTCGAGTTTGTCGGCCTCACGCCGACGAATTCGACACTCGGCGGCCGTGCGCCAGAAAGACGAAGCGCCCCCGTCGACTCCGGGGGCGCTTCGCACAACTCGCTGGATCTTTCGTGCCGTCGCCGGCTGTCTCTCGGCGTGCCGGGGGGACCAACTCCGGCGCCGGCGGCGGCGGTGTCACGGTGTGGATTCCGCTCCAGCGGGTCCAGCAATCCGGCTGCTAGCGGCCGGACACCTCCAGGGTCCCGTAAGAACTGTCACTCAACTTCGGACCACCCCCTTTCTCTGGTCAGCGCAGAGTAGCGAAACCGGAGGCGGAGCTGAACCCCGGCCCTGGACCTACGACTCGTCCGGCTCGTCGGGCCCGGCCACAGGCTCGCCGGGCTCCACGACGACCACGCCGTCGGCCGCCGGCGCGATCTCCCCGGCGTGCTCCACGACCGCCGGCTCGGTCTCCACCACGAGCGCGACCGCGGATACCTCGTCGCCCTCGCGAAGGTTCATCACCTTCACGCCCTGCGACGCGCGGCCGTAGCGGTTGATGCCGCGCACGCCGGTGCGCTGGACCATGCCGTTCTGGGAGATGAACACGAGGTCGTCGTGCTCGCGCACCACGAGCGCCGCCGCCAGCAGGCCCTTGGCCTCGGTGAACGTGATCGTCTTCACGCCCTTGGCGCCGCGCGAGGTGAGCCGGTACTCGTCGATCCCCGTGCGCTTGCCGAAGCCGGCCTCGGTGACGACGAGCAGGTCCTGCCCCGGTCGCGCGACGTCCATCGCCAGGACGTAGTTGTCGGCGCCGGACACGTCCATGCCGCGCACGCCGCTCGCCGGCCGCAGCTGGGCCCGCACCGAGTCCTCCTTGAAGCGCACCGCCAGCCCCTCGTGGGAGACAATCAGGATCTCGTCACCCTCGTCGACCCGCCGCACCGCCACCAGCTCGTCGTCGTCGCGGATGTTGATCGCGATGATCCCGTCGGCCTTGATCGGGGTGTTGTAGAGACCGAACTCGGTCTTCTTGACGATCCCCTGGCGCGAGCCGAAGACGAGATACCGCGTCTCCGAGAAGTCGCGCGTCGCGAGCACGGACTGCACGCGCTCGCCCTCGCGCAGCGGCAGCACGTTGCCGAGGTAGCGGCCCTTGGAGGTCCGGCCCGCCTCCGGCAGGTCGTAGACCTTCGAGCGGTAGACCTTGCCGCGGTTCGTGAAGAACAGCAGGAAGTCGTGCGTCGAGCACACGAAGAGGTGCTCGATGTAGTCGTCCTCCTTGAGGTCCATGCCGGTGATCCCGACCCCGCCGCGGCGCTGCTGGCGGTAGGTCGCGAGCGGGAGCGACTTGATGTAGCCGGAGTGCGAGATCGCGATCACCATCTGCTGGTCGGCGATCAGGTCCTCGATGTCCAGGTCGTCCTCGGCGGGCGCGATCAGCGTGCGGCGCTCGTCGCCATAGCGATCGGCGATCTCCTGCAGCTCCTCCTTGATGAGCGACAGCACCTTGTCCTCGTCGCCGAGCAGCTGGCGCAGCTCCTTGATCCGCTCCACCAGATCGGCGTGCTCGCGCTTGATCGAGTCGGCCTCCAGCGCGGTGAGCTGCTGCAGGCGCAGGTCGAGGATCGCCTGGGCCTGGATGTGCGTGAGCCCGTAGCGCTCCATCAGGCCGCTGCGCGCCGCGTCGCGGTCGTGCGAGCCGCGGATCAGCGCGATCACCTCGTCGAGGTGGTCGAGCGCGATCAGCAGGCCCTCGAGCCGGTGCACGCGCGCCTCCAGCGTGCGCAGCTCGTGCTTCGAACGGCGGACGATGACCTCGCGCTGGTGCTGGACGTAGTTGTGGATCACCGACCGCAGCGGCAGCGTCCGCGGCACGTTGTCCACCAGCGCGACCATGTTGACGCCGAAGGTGGACTGCAGGGGCGTGTGCTTGTAGAGCTTGTTGAGCACGACCTTCGGGTTTGCGTCGCGCTTGAGCTCGATCAAGATCCGCATGCCGTTGCGGTCCGAGTGGTCCTCGATGTTCGTGATCTCGGTGAGCTTCTTCTCCGCGTGCAGGTCGGCGATCTTCTTGATCAGGCCGCCGTCCCCGCCCTTCTTGACCATGTAGGGCAGCTCGGTGACGACGATCGCCTCCTTGCCCTGGCTCAGCGGCTCGATGTGCGCCCGCGCCCGGACGCGGATCCGCCCGCGGCCGGTCTCGAACGCCTCCCGGATGCCGGTGAGCCCGAGGATCACGCCGCCCGTGGGGAAGTCCGGCCCCTTCATGTGCTGCATCAGGCCCGGCGTGTCTATGTCCGGATCCTCGATGTAGGCGATCGTGGCGGCGATCGTCTCGCGCAGGTTGTGCGGTGGGATGTTGGTCGCCATGCCGACCGCGATGCCGCTCGAGCCGTTGACGAGCAGGTTCGGGAAGCGCGAGGGGAGGACGACCGGCTCGTTGTTCTTGCCGTCGTAGTTGGGCTGGAAGTCGACCGTGTCGGCGTCGAGGTCGCGCAGCATCTCGCGCGCGATCGGGGCCAGCCGCGCCTCCGTGTAGCGCATGGCCGCGGCCGGGTCGTCGTCGACGGAGCCGAAGTTGCCCTGGCCGTCCACCAGCATGTTGCGCATCGAGAAGTCCTGCGCCAGGCGGACGAGGGCGTCGTAGATCGCCGTGTCGCCGTGCGGGTGGTACTTGCCCATCACGTCGCCGACGATGCGGGCGCACTTGAAGTGCGAGCGGTTCGGCTGCAGGCCGTTCTCGTTCATCGAGAACAGCACGCGGCGGTGGACGGGCTTCAGGCCGTCGCGGACGTCGGGCAAGGCCCGCCCGACGATGACGGACATGGCGTAGTCCAGATAGGAGGAGCGCATCTCCTCCTCGAGCCCGCGGGGCTCGATGTTGCCGCCGGAGATGATGTCGGTGCCGGCCATCAGACGTCCAGGGTCGCCACGCGGGCGTTCTCCTCGATGAACTCGCGCCGCGGCTCCACCTTGTCACCCATCAGCATCGTGAACAGGCGGTCGGCCGCCGCCGCGTCGTCCATCGTCACCTGCTGGAGCGTGCGCGTCGTCGGGTCCATGGTGGTCTCGCGCAGCTGCTCGGCGTTCATCTCGCCGAGGCCCTTGAAGCGGTTGACGTTGACGCCCTTGGCCGCCACGTCCATGACCTTGCGGCGCAGGTCCTCGAATGACAGAGCCTGCTCCTCGTTGTCGCCGAGGCGGACCGTGAACGGCGGCGTGCCGGCCATCTTCACCAGCTCGGCGTGTACACGTGCGAGCTGGCGGTACTCGTTGGCCTCGAACAGCGAGCCCCGCAGCCGGTGCGTGCGAGCCATGCTGGTGCGGCGCTCCACGGCGCGGATGCGGATCAGGCCGTCCTCGGACGACACGAGCTCGGTCGTGTAGGGCTCGCTCTCGGGGTCCTCGCGCCCGATCAGCTCGAGCAGCGCCTCGGCGGTCGTGACCTGCTCGTCGAGGATCTGGGACTCCTCGAGGAACGTCACCACCTCGTGGCCGTGGTCGGCCTGCAGCGCGCTGGCCCAGCCCTCGTACTGCTTGAGCAGCCGCGAGTAGCGCTGCCAGCGCGTGTCGGTGAGCTTGAACGACTGGCCGGCGTGGTCGGTGATCTCGAAGCGCTCGAGCTTGTCGCCGAGCAGCCGCTCCTCGAGCTCGGACTCCTTCTCGATGTAGAGCTCGCGCTTGCCCTGCGTGAGCTTGTAGAGCGGCGGCTTGGCGATGTAGACGTAGCCGGCCTCGACCAGCTCCTGCATCTCGCGGAACAGGAGCGTGAGGATGAGCGTGCGGATGTGCGCGCCGTCGACGTCGGCGTCCGTCATCAGGATGAGCTTGTGGTAGCGGGCGCGCTCGATGTCGAACTCGTCGCGCACGCCGGTGCCGAGCGCCGTGATCAGGGCCTGGATCTCGATGTTCTGCAGCACCTTGTCGATGCGCGCCTTCTCGACGTTGAGGATCTTGCCGCGCAGTGGCAGCACCGCCTGCGTCGAGCGGTCGCGACCCTGCTTGGCCGAGCCGCCGGCGGAGTCGCCCTCCACGATGAACAGCTCGGCCAGCGACGGGTCCTTGATCGTGCAGTCGGCCAGCTTGCCGGGCAGCGCCGTGCGCTCGAGCGCGGACTTGCGCGTGAGGTCGCGCGCCTTGCGGGCGGCGGCGCGGGCCTGGGCGGCGGACACCGCCTTGCGGATGATCGCGCCGGCCTCCTGCGGGTTCTCCTCGAGGAACTCGGCGAGCCTCTGGTTGACCACCGAGGCCACGAAGCCCTCCATGCCGGGATTGCCGAGCTTGGTCTTGGTCTGGCCCTCGAACTGGGGGTCCGTCAGCTTGGCCGAGATGACGGCGGTCAGCCCCTCGCGCACGTCCTCGCCCGAGAGGTTCTCGTCCTTCTCCTTGAGTTGGCCCTTCTCGCGCGCGTAGCGGTTGAGCGTGCGGGTGAGCGCGGAGCGGAAGCCCGACAGGTGCGCGCCGCCCTCGTGCGTGTTGATGTTGTTGGCGAACGAGAAGACGGACTCCTGGTAGGAGGAGTTCCACTGCAGGGCGACCTCGACGGCGCCCTCCTCGGACTCGCCGGCGAAGAAGACGACCTTGCGCTGGATCGGGTCCTTGTTCTCGTTCAGGTAGGAGACGAAGTCCTCGATCCCGCCCTCGTAGTGGAACTCGGAGACCTTGTCGCCCTCGCCGCGCTCGTCCTCGATCCGGATCCGCAGGCCGCGGGTGAGGAACGCGGTCTCGCGCAACCGCTGCTCGAGCGTCGTGAACTCGAAGGCGAGGCTCTCGAAGATCTCCGCGTCCGGCATGAAGGTGATCGTCGTGCCGGTCTCCTTCGTCGGCTCGCCCTTCTCGAGGTCGCCCTGGGGGACGCCGCGGACGTACTCCTGCGTGAAGGTGAAGCCGTCGCGCCGGACCTCGACCAGCAGGCGCTCGGACAGCGCGTTGACCACCGAGACGCCGACGCCGTGGAGGCCGCCGGACACCTTGTAGCCGCCGCCGTCGCCGAACTTGCCGCCGGCGTGGAGCACGGTGAGCACGACCTCGACCGCCGGGCGGCCCTCCTTCTCCATCACCGTGACGGGGATGCCGCGCCCGTCGTCGACCACCGTGACCGAGTTGTCCGGGTGGATGGTCACCGACACGGCGTCGCAGTGCCCGGCCAGCGCCTCGTCGACCGAGTTGTCCACCACCTCGTAGACCAGGTGGTGCAGCCCGCGGAGGCCGGTCGAGCCGATGTACATGCCCGGCCGCTTGCGGACGGCCTCGAGGCCCTCGAGGACCGTGATGTCCTGGGCGTCGTAGCCGGTTCGCCGCTGCTCGTTGTTCCCGTCGGTGGTAGCCAAGGTGCCTTTCGTCTAGACAAGCGAAGCCCCGGCTTCGGGACGCTGCGTCCACGGCCGGGGCGTGACCGTCAAGTGGCCATAATCCTAGCAGGTCGGGGGCCGCGAACCCGCCCGCATCGCGTCACAAAATAGCTGCAAACGGCGGGAAAATCGAGCAAATCGTGCGGCCGGCGTGCCACCCGTGCCGGCGCGCCGCGACGAACCGCCCGGCGGGCCCGCATGACGGCCCCTTTCAACGCGGAGCCGGCCGTGCCTGCACCCGCAGGCGCCGGACCGCGGGGCGCCCGAGCGCCTCGTTGAGGCGGGCGACCACCAGCTCGGACATCAGGTCCAGCTCCTGCGCGCGGACCGCCTCGGCGCAGGCGACGTAGACCTCGCCGTCGCGCTCGCGCCACGGCTCGCTGTGCGGCGCGAAGGCGCCGGCGACCCGCGGCCACGCGCGCTGGACCTCGGCCAGCAGCGTGGCGGGCGCCAGCCGCGCGGTCACGACGTCGAGGGCCTGCCCGACCGGCCGGGGGGCGCGGCGCCTCATCCGGCGATCTGAGTTCCCAGGGCCTTCGTCCGGTCGGCCCCTTGACTAAGATCGTCGCTCCTGCCTCGCCTTCGGCTCGTCACCGGCTTCGCCTCGGTGGCGACCGAGACAGCGGCCGCCTCTTGCAGCACGCGGCCTTCGGCGATCGCCACCCGCTCCACGCCGGCGTCGTCGGCACCCGGCACGTGCGCGAGCTCGGTGGCCGTGATCACGCTCTGGCCGCGCTCGCGCAGCACGTCGACCAGCCGCGCCCGGCGGGCGACGTCGAGCTCGCTCATCACGTCGTCGAGCAGCAGGAGCGGCGGGGAGCCGCGCTCGGCGGCCAGCTCCTCCCGCTCGGCCAGCAGGAGCGCGAGCAGGCCGAGCCGGACCTGGCCGCGCGAGCCGTAGGACCGCAGCTCGCGGCCGTCATGGCGCAGCGCGAGGTCGTCGCGGTGCGGGCCGTGGCCGGTGAAGCCGCGCTCGAGGTCGCCGTCGGTGCGCTCGGCCAGCTCGGCGGCCAGCTCGTCGGCGGACTGCGCGCGCGAGCGCGGCCGGTACGCCAGCTCGACCTCCCCGTCCAGCCCGAGGGCGGCCGCGTGGGCGGCGAACCGCTCGCGCAGCCGCGCCACCACCTCCGCGCGGTCGCGCATCAGCGCCACGCCGTCGCGCGCCAGCGCGGTGTCCCACGCCGGGAG
>JBOGYU010000128.1:0-10585 GCA_050696935.1 Solirubrobacteraceae bacterium
AGCGCGGTGAGCGCGACCGCGGTGATGGCCGTCGGCACGACGAAGGCGGCGCGCCAGCCGAGCGGCTGGGCGACGAGGGGGAGGGCCAGGCCGCCGGCGAACGCCGCGATCTGCGGCGCGGAGGTGAGCATCCCGAACGCCATCCCCTGCCGCTCGATCCGGATGCCGCCCGCGATCAGCGCCGCGAACGTCGGTGCGCCGATGCCGCCGCCGAGGCCGTTGACGGCCATCAGCGCGATGACGTCGCCCGCGCTGTCGGCGAACAGGGCCGTCCCCAGCGAGCTGCCCGCCACGAGCCCGGCCCCGGCGAAGACGCCCCTGCGCATCCCGATCCACTCGACCACTCGTCCGGCCATCGGCGAGACCACCGCGGCGACCGCGAACGACGCCCCGGTGGCGACGCCCAGCTCTGAGGCGCTCAGCGCGAAGTCGTCCCGCATGCTGACCGCGAGACTCGCGACGAGGTACTGAGGCAGCACGCTGCCGAGCGAGATGGCCGTCGTCCAGGCGGTCAGCGCACGGTCGCCAAAGGGACGGCGCATGGCCGGCGACTATATATCGTATGTAGGACCAAGCAGACTCCGGGGAGCGTTCTCGCAAGCACCCCGGAAAGCGGCACGGATCGCGAAACGGGGCCACAGGTTTCCGCACAGCGGAAGCGACCGTTTGCGACATGCCTGTAATTCCGATTATGTTGGACAATGCCCTCCGGAGGAAGGGATGACGCGCTTGCCGCGGCGCTGGCGCCCAGCCCGGCGACCGACGGGCGGCCCGAGGCGCGCCCGGCGCCCGACCACCTGGCCGGCGAGCCGGTACTCGAGCTCGACCGCCTGTGCGTCCGCTACCAGCGCGGCCCGACCGCCACGCTCCAGGCCGTCAGCAACGTGTCCCTGAGCCTCGACCGGGGCGACGTGCTCGGCATCGTCGGCGAGTCGGGCAGCGGCAAGAGCACGCTGGCCAGGGCGATCCTGCGGCTGCTGCCGCGCAACACGCGGCTCTCCGGCGAGATACGGCTCGGCGGGCGCGATCTGCTGTCCTGCTCCGAGCGCGAGATCCGGCGCATCCGGTGGGCGCAGGTCTCGATGGTGTTCCAGGACGCCATGAACGCGCTCAACCCGGTCCTGCGGGTGCGGGACCAACTCGTGGAGACGATCCGCCAGCACGAGGACATGCCCAGGCGCGCGGCCGCGCGGCGGGCGGCGGAGCTCGTCGAGATGGTCGGCCTCGACGAGCGGACGCTCCAGCGCCATCCGCACGAGCTGAGCGGAGGCATGCGCCAGCGCGTCTGCATCGCGATGGCGTTCGCCTGCAACCCGCGCCTGGTCCTCGCGGACGAGCCGACGACGGCGCTCGACGTCATCACCCAGGACCGCGTGATCGCGGAGATGCTCGAGCTCCAGCGCAGCCGTGACCAGACGATGATCTTCATCTCGCACGACATCGCGCTGGTCAGCGAGGTCTCGCACAAGGTCGGCGTGATGTACGCCGGCCACCTCGTCGAGTTCGGGCGCGTGGGGGAGATCCTCTTCGAGTCCGGCCACCCCTACACGATGGGCCTGCTGAACGCGTTCCCGCGCGCGGACGTCGACCACGACGTCGTCTCGATCCCGGGCGATCCCGCGCGCTTCGAGGAGATCCCGGACTTCTGCCCGTTCATCGACCGCTGCCCGTTCTCGCAGCCCGTCTGCGCCGAGCGCGTGCCGGAGCCCAGGCAGATCGCGCCGGGCCACTGGGCGGCGTGCCACTTCGCCGATGACGCCGAGCAGCTGCGCGCCCGCGCGAAGGACCCGCTCACGTGGCGCCCGACCGTGCCCGCCGAGCCCGAGGCGGCGACATGAGTGCCACGCTCGAGATCCAGGGCCTCACCAAGACGTATCCGCTCGGCTCGTCCGTCGCCCGCGCGATCGGGCGGCGGTCCCGCACTCTGGTCGCGGTCGACGGCGTGACGTTCAGCGTCGCGCCGGGCGAGTCGCTCGGGATCGTGGGGGAGAGCGGCTCCGGGAAATCCGTCACGGCCGAGATGATCGTGCGCCTGCAGGACCCCACCACGGGGAGCATCCGCTACGGCGGGCGCGACGTCGGCGAGCTGTCGGGCGCCGACCTGCTCGCGTACCGCAAGGCGGTGCAGATCGTCTTCCAGAACCCCTACGACGCGCTCAACCCGACGAAGCGGATCTGGAAGAGCGTCACCGAGCCGCTCAGCATCCACAAGGTCTGCCCCCCGGAGGAGTACCGCGAGCGCGCCGCCAAGGTGCTCGACGAGGTCGGCCTGGCGCCCGCGGGGTCCTACCTCGAGCGCTATCCGCACGAGCTGAGCGGCGGCGAGGTGCAGCGCGTCGCGATCGCCCGCGCGCTGGTGCTCGACCCCGACCTGATCGTCGCCGACGAGCCGACGTCGATGCTCGACGTCTCGGTCAGGGCCGGCGTCCTGAACCTGCTGAGGGATCTCCGCGCGCGGCGCCAGCTCTCGATGGTGTTCATCTCCCACGACTTCTCCACGATCCGCTACATCTGCGACCGCACCGCCGTCATGCAGGCGGGCGAGATCGTCGAGATCGGGCCGACGCGCGACGTCATCGATCGCCGGCACCACCCGTACACGAAGGCGCTCGTGTCGGCGCTCCCGATCCCCGGCGACGGGCTGCAGCGGGAGCGGGTCGTGCTGTCAGGTCGCAGGCACGACCCGACGAGCAGCTGGGAGGGCTGCCGGTACGCCGGGCGCTGCCCGCACCGGCAGCCGCTGTGCGACGCCGTGCGGCCGGAGCTCGTGGAAGTTGCCGCCGGTCACAGCGCCGCGTGCCACGTGATGGCGCCGGCCGGCGGTGAGGGGGAGTTCAAGGTCCATCGTTCGCTTCCCGGAACCGAGGTCCCGGGAGCAGAGGGGGTTCAGTGATCGTGTTGCGTTCACCCTGGAAGGCGTTCGCCTGCGTGCTCGGCGTCGCCGCGCTCTGTCTCCCGGCCGCCGCCTGCGGCGGCTCGGACGCGGACGACGACGACGGCTCGCCGGCCCGCGGGACCGCCACCGGTCCGGTCGTCCCGCCGATCAAGATGCTGGGGCCGAGCCCTGCGTACGACCCGGGCGAGAACGAGTCGCTGAAGGTCGTCGCCGAGGAGATGGAGAAGCTCGGGTTCACGGTCGAGCTCGAGGGGGTGCCGGACTTCGGCACGTTCGACGAGCTCGCCCAGCAGCACGAGTTCGACATCGGCTCGACCGGCTACCTCGGCAGCCTCCCGCGGCTCGAGCCGACGGAGCTGATGGGCCCCGCCCTCACGTGCGAGAACGTGGACGCCAGCAACTACAGCGGCTACTGCAACGATGAGTTCGAGCAGCACTTCCAGGACGCGCTGCAGTCCAGCGACCCCGAGGAGCGCCACGCGGCGAGCGACGCGGCGCAGGTGCAGCTGGCCGAGGACCTGCCGATGGTCGTCATGTACTACCCGACGGTCTCGACGGTCGACAACCAGGAGACCGCCAGCGACGGGACGTTCAACCCCTCCACCGGCTTCTTCAACTTCTGGAGCTTCAACCAGGCGGTGCCCAGCGACGGGAGCCTCACGTTCGGCATCGCCGAGCCGGGCGTCTCGATGAACCCGATGTGCAACTCGGCGTACTTCCAGGTCGCCGAATACCAGCTGCTGGTGTTCGACCCGCTGACCCGCGTGGCCGCCGACGGCAGCGTCGAGAACTGGGCGGCGAGCGAGATCGAGCGCGTCGACGACACGACCGTCTTGGTCACGCTGCGCGACGGCATGGAGTTCCACGACGGCAGCCCCGTGACGGCTGAGGACGTCGCGTTCACGTTCAACTACGTGAAGAAGTGGAAGGTCGGCCGCTACCTCAACCAGGCCGCGGTGATCAAGAGCGTCAAGGCCGAGGGCGACGACCAGGTGCGGTTCGAGCTCAAGGAGCCGTACGGCCCGCTCGAGTTCGCGCTCCTTTCCGGCATCGGGATCATGCCGAAGAAGATCTGGGACGGCGTCACCGAGCGCGAGGACATCAAGACGCCGTGCGACTGGAAGAACCCGAGCATGGTCGGCAGCGGCCCGTACACGTTCGTGTCCTACGACCCGAACAGCGCGCTCCGGCTCGAGCGCAACCCCGACCACTTCTCGCCGCCGGAGGCGGAGGAGCTGGTCGGCCGCTTCTACGCGACGCAGCAGTCGCTGTTCCTGGACCTGCGGGCCGGCAACGTCGACTACCACGACGCCGATCCGGGCTTCACGCCCAGCCAGATCAAGCAGGCGGAGTCCGACGAGCACCTCGCGATCCAGCGGAGCCCGTCGACCACCGTGCGCTTCTTCGCGTTCAACCTGCGCGAGGGCTCGCCGTTCCAGGACTACCCGCTGCGCAAGGCGGTGGCCCAGCTCGTCGACTACGACACGATCGTGGGCGGCATCCTCCAGGGCCAGGCGGTCGCCGGGAAGGGGATCATCGCCCCGGCGAACGAGCTCTGGCACGCCGACGCGGCCGTGTTCCCGGAGTACGACCCCGAGGCCGCCAGGCGGACGCTCGAGGAGGCCGGTTACGGCTGGGACGACCAGGGTCGCCTGCACATGCCGGCCGACCGGGAGCCGCAGGAGTTCGCGGAAGCCGGCACCTGAGCGGAGATTGGCGAGATGTACCTGGTACGCCGCCTTGCGTCCCTCCTGGTCACGCTCTGGGTCGCGGTCACGATCGTCTTCGTCCTGTTCCGGCTGGTCCCGGGCGACCCGGCCTCGGTCCTGGCCGGTCCGCTCGCGTCGGAGGAGGCGAAGGCGGCGCTGACCGCGGACCTGGGGCTCGACCGGCCGCTGATCGAGCAGTACGGCGTCTACCTCGGCAGCATCGTCCGGGGAGACCTCGGGACGTCCTACTCCCAGCGGCAGCCGGTGTCCAGCCTCGCGCTGCCGGCCTTCCTGAACACCTTCATCCTGGTGTTCGTCACGTTCGTGTTCGCGTACGGGATCGGCGCGCTGCTCGGCGTCATCCTGGCCTGGTATCGCGGCACGAAGCGGGAGGCGGCGGGGACGTTCGTGGCGCTGGTCCTGCGAGGCGCGCCGAGCTTCTGGATTGCGATCCTCGCCATCACCGTGTTCGCGGTCGAGCTGGGCTGGCTGCCCGCGGCCGGGATGACGGACATCGAGACGCTGGGCGCCGAGACCCTGGGCACGTACCTGTCGCTGGACTTCCTGCACCACCTGGTCCTGCCGGTGGCGGCGGCCACGGTCTTCGCGGTCGGGCTGCCGCTGCTGCTCGTCCGCAACACGATGCTCGAGGTCATCGGCACCCAGTACATGGAGCTCGCCGAGGCCAAGGGCCTCCCGCGCCGGCGGCTGATGTTCAAGCACGGCGCCCGGAACGCGATGCTGCCGGCCGTCAACGCGAGCGCGCAGTTCATCGCGTGGGCGATGGGCGGCATGGTGGTGATCGAGAACGTGTTCAGCTGGCCGGGCCTGGGGCGCGAGATCGTGGGCGCTCTGGAGGCGCGCGACTACATGCTCGCGCAGGGCTCGCTGCTGCTGATCGCGCTGCTCGTCGTGACGCTGAACCTGATCGCCGACCTCGTCAGCGCGTACCTCGACCCGAGGATCGAACTTGAGTAGCCGGCTGGAGCCCCTCACCGAGCCGGCCGCGGCGGTGCCGGCGCGCCGGCGCTGGCGCGCGTCCCGCGCGGCGACGAGCCAGTTCTCGTCGGTACTCGGCCAGATCAAGGCCGACCCGCTCGCGATCGCCGCCGGCTGCGTGCTGCTCGGCTTCATGCTCATCGCCGTGATCGGCCCATGGATCGTGCCGTACGACCCCACCGAGCGGACCGACGGGCCGGATGGCGGCCTCGCGTACCTGTTCCCGCCCTCGAGCGAGCACCTGCTCGGCACCACGAACCTGGGGCGCGACATCTTCAGCCAGCTGCTCGTCGGGGCGCGCGCCGCGCTGCTCGTGGGCGGCATCGCCGCGGTCGCGGAGGCTGTCATCGGCGTGCTGCTCGGCCTCGTCGCCGGCTACTTCAAGGGATTCGTGGACAACATCGTCATGCGCGCGCTCGACGTGGCGTACGCGCTGCCGATCGAGCCGGTCGCGATCGTGCTGCTCGTCTTCCTCGGGCAGAGCATCTGGACGGTCATCCTCGCCATCGTGCTGCTGTCGTGGCGGGCCGCCGCGCGCGTCATCCGGGCCCAGGTCCTGTCGGTGTCCTCGCGCTCGTTCGTGAAGGGGGCACGGGCGGTCGGCGCGAGCAACACGCGGATCATGTTCCGGCACATCCTGCCGAACGTGCTCCCGATCGCCGTGGTCTACCTGCCCGTGGGCTTCGGCAATGCGATCATCGCGGAGGCGGCGATCAGCTTCCTCGGCTTCGGCGACCCGAACACGACGACGTGGGGGCAGATGCTCCACGAGGTATTCACCGCCGGGGCGACGGACACGGCGTGGTGGTGGGTGCTCGCGCCGGGGCTCGCGATCACCGTCGTGGTCGCCAGCGTCTTCTTCGTCACGCGCGCGTTCGAGGACATCCTCAACCCCCGGCTGTCGAGCAAGCGATGACGCGATCTTCGAGCAACGGACAGGAGAGACGAGTGCAACGACTGGGTGACGCGGAGGAGTTCACGGCGGCTGGGCGCAAGCTCGTCCGGGTGGGGGATCGCGAGGTCACGGTGTTCGCCGTGGACGGGACCTGGCACGCGTACGAGAACCGGTGCCCGCACGCCGGCGGCCCGGTGTGCCAGGGGCGCGTCATGCCGCGCGTGGAGATGGACGTCGGCCCCAGGGGCGAGGTGGGCGAGCCGCGGTTCTCCGAGGACGAGTTCCACCTCGTCTGCCCGTGGCACGGGTGGGAGTTCGACCTGCGCAGCGGCGTCTCGGTGAGCGACCCGCGCCGGCGCCTGCGCCGCTTCCACGTCGAGGAGCGCGAGGATGGGCTCTATGTCTCGGCCTGACGCGCTCACCGAGCTGGTCTCGCGCGTGCGCGACATATTGGAGCGGGAGGCGGAGCCCACCACGGAGCTCGCGCAGGCGCTGCTGACCGCGGGCGTCGCGCTCGTCGCGGACCGCCTGGACCGGGGCGAGCACTGCGCCCCGTTCATGCCCGGCGTCGAGGTCACGCCGACCGAGGTCGCGCTCGTGGTCGGCGTCATGCTCGAGGCGGCGGACATCGACATGCCGCAGCTCGCCATGTGGCAGGCGCTCGGGATGGGCGCGAAGCCTTGAACACGATGCAAGAGGTGATGACATGACCCGGATCCTCGAGACGGACGTCGGCTCCGAGGCGGAGCTGAGGATGGAGCCCGGCGCCGACCACGCCGGGCTGGGCTACGAGGAGCTCTCGCACCGCGAGCTGCTGCGGCGGGCGCGCCTCGACGTCGAGGAGCGCGGCCTGACCGACGTGCTGATCGTGGACGCGGACTTTCACCAGAGCGAGGAGCGGGACTGGCGGGAGATCCTCGGCTACATGGACAACCAGGTGATCGAGCACTTCCTGCGCACCGGCGGCGGCGGCCGGCCGTGGTTCCCCGGCTCGCCGACGACGGCCGGCATCCAGGAGGCGGCCGGGCGGATCCGCCCGACGCCCACGTGGAACGCGGAGCGCGCCGCGAACCCGGCCCCGACCCGGGCGATCGCCGAGGCCGCCGAGATGCTCAGCCTCGACTACATCCTGCTGTTCCCGCAGCAGCTGCTCGGGCTCGGCCGGACCCAGTTCCTCGAGCTGGAGGTCCACGTCGCCCGCGCCTATGCCCGGTGGCTCGTGGAGCACGTCCTGGAGGCCGACTCGCGCGTCCTCGGGCCGCTGTACCTGCCGTTCAGCGACCCCGACGCGTGCGTCGCGCTGGTGGAGGAGTTCGGCGAGCACCCCGGCATCGTCGCCGCGACGACGGTCACCAACCGCTACGAGCCGACGCACGACAAGGCGTACCTGCGGCTGTACGCGATGCTCGAGGAGCGCGAGCTGCCGCTGCTCTTCCACGCCGGGATCCGGTACGACATGCAGTCCCAGAGCATGTTCAATCGCTTCATCTCGGTGCACGGCGTCGGCTTCCCGTACTTGGTGATCGCGCAGGCGACGAACTGGATCGTGAACGCGCTGCCGGAGCGCTTCCCGGGCCTGAAGATCGCGTTCATCGAGGGCGGGCTGGCGTGGATCCCGTTCCTGATGCAGCGCCTGGACCACATGGCGATGATGCGCTCGTCCGAGGTCCCGCTGCTGAAGAAGCTGCCGAGCGAGTACCTGCGCGACTTCTACTACACGACCCAGCCGCTGGAGGCGACGAACGTCCGCGAGCTGAAGGCGACGCTGGACTTCATCAACGCGAACGACAAGCTCATGTACGCCTCGGACTGGCCGCACTGGGACTGGGACCCGCCGTCGCGGATCTGGGACCTGCCGTTCCTGGACGAGGACGTGCGGCGGGGGATCCTCGGGGGCAACGCCGCCGAGCTGTTCAAGCTCGATCGGGTGCCGGCGGCGGGCTGATCGCCAGCTCGGACGACAGCTCGCCGGTCAGGATGACGAGGAAGTCGCCCAGCTCGCGCAGCCCGACCACGCGCATGCGCTCGGCCGGCCCCGAGACGCTGATCGCCGCGACGGCCTCGCCGGTCCGGTCGAAGACGGGCGCCGCGACGCAGGTCACGCCGGTCTCGTGCTCCTCGTCGTCCACGGCGAACCCCCGCCGCCTGACGCGGGCCAGCTCCCTGTGCAGCTCGTCCGCGGTCGTGATCGTGCGCCGGGTGAACCGCTCGTACGGCTCGGAGGACCGCAGGATCCGCAGCTCGTCCTCCGGCAGCTGGGCCATCAGCGCCTTCCCCGCGCCGGCCGAGTGCGCGGGGACGCTCCTGCCCGCCTCCACGAACATCCGCGCCTCCGGGCCGGCCCGCACCTGGTCGAGGTACACGACGTCGCAGCCCTGCAGCACGACGAGGTTCGCGGTCGCCCCCGAGACCTTGTGGGCGCGCTCGAGGTACGGCCGCACCGCCGCGCGCAGCCGGGCCGTTCGCGGGTGCAGGCGCGCGGCCAGCCCGAGCACGCGGTAGCTGAGGCGGTAACGACCGCTGTCCGGGCTCTGCACCACCCAGCCGCGCAGCGTCAGCGTCATCAGCAGCCGGTGCGCGCTGCTCGGCGCCAGGCCCAGGCGCCGCGCGAGCTCCATCAGGCCGACCTCGTCCTGCGCCGCGAGCACTTCCAAGGCGTCGAGTGCCCGCGCGATCGACCGGACCGGCTCCAACGAAAACTCTCACCACCTCGTGTTCAAAAGGCATTAGTATCACCTTGCTGCACCTGGAGGGTCGCGGTGGATATCGAGGAGGGACGAGATGACCAGGTCGACGTACGCGGCAGTGCTCTGTGTGCTGATGGTGCTCCTCGGAGCGCTGGCCGCCGGTTGCGGCGGTGACGACGACGGCGAGCAGTCCGCCGAGCCCGGCGGCGCCGCCGGGATCGAGGAGGCCGAGATCCTCCTCTCCTTCCCCGAGTCGATCGCCTGGGCGCCGCTGCTGGTCGCCCGCGAGCAGGGCTATTTCGAGGACGAGGGCCTGTCGGTCGAGACGCAGGAGACCGAGGGCTCCGGGTTCGTGACCCAGCAGGTCATCGCCGGTAACGGGGACTTCGGCTGGGCCGGCGCGGACAGCATCATCATCGCGGCCAGCAAGGAACCGAGGATCCGCGCGGTGATGTGCAACCAGGAGCAGAACATCTTCCGGATCGTGGTCCCGGAGGGAAGCCCGATCCAGTCCGTTGACGACCTGGCGGGCAGGACGCTCGGCTTCACCGAGCGCGGCGGCGGCGAGGAGCCGCTCGTCAGGTCCTCGCTCGCCGACGCCGGCATCACCGACGAGGTGGAGCTGCTCCCGATCGGCGCGGCGGGCCCGCAGTCCCAGCAGGCGATCCAGTCCGGCCAGGTCGACGCCTACGCCTCCAGCTACCCGGACATCTCGTCGCTCACGGCCGAGGGCCTCTCGTTTACGGACATCACGCCGGACAAGTTCTCCGCCACGCCCGGCGACTGCCTGGTCGCGCTCAGCGAGACGCTCCAGGACCCGGCGAAGGCCGAGGTCGCCGCGAAGCTCGGCCGGGCATGGACGAAGGGAGCGGTGTTCGCCACCGCCAACCAGGAGGCGGCGCTCGACGCGTCCTGCAAGGCGGTGCCCGAGGAGTGCGAGAACATGGAGTTCGCGACGGCGTTCCTGGCGGACACCGTGACGCTGCTGCAGCCCGTCGACGAGTCGATGCCGCTCGGCTCGCTCAATCCGGACGGCTGGCAGACGACCGCGGACGTGCTGCTCGAGACGGAGAGCATCGACCAGGAGGTCGACGTCGACCAGCTGATCGCGAGCCCCGAGGTCACGGCGATCCAGGAGAAGATCCTCGACTTCGACCAGGCGGCGGTCGAGCAGGAGGCCGAGGGCGCCGGTCCCTGACGGCCCGCGCAGCGCCCATGCCCTTCGTCGGCGAGACCCGCCTGCGCGTGGAGGATCGCGTGCTGCTGATCGGCGACGCGGAGTTCGTCGACGACCTCGTCCTCGACGGCATGCTGCACGCCCGCTTCGCGCGCGGCCTCGTGGCCCACGCGCGGATCGGGACCGTCGACGTGGAGCCGGCGCGCGCCGCGGCGGGCGTCC
>JBOGYU010000129.1:0-10556 GCA_050696935.1 Solirubrobacteraceae bacterium
GGCCGCGGGGGTCGCCGGCGAGGGTGCGGGTGTCGCCGGCGAGGGTGCGCGGGTCGCCGGCGAGGGCGCGGCGGACGAGATCGCGCGGGTTGTCGCCGTCATCGACGCTCGCCGGGGCGAGGTGTTCGCCGCGTCGCCCGGCTGGTTCGGGCCGGTCGCGATATCGCCACCGGACCTCGCCGCCCGCCTCGAATCCGATGTGCTGGCCGTCGGAGACGGGGCGGTACGCTTTCGTGCGGAGCTCGAACGGGCCGGGGCCGCCGTCCCGGCCGACGACTCCCCCCTGCACCGGGTGAGCGCGCTGCAGGTGTGCCGTCTCGGGGCGGTGGGGGAGCCCGCCGACCGCGACGCCCTGCTCCCGGACTACCGCCGCGAGCCGGACGCAACCCCACGCCAGCTGCCGTGACCGCCCCGCCCGCCGCCGCCGTCGAGATCCGGCGCCTCACGTACGCCGACCTCCCGCAGGTGGTCGCGATCGAGCGGCGCGCCTTCGGCACGCCGTGGTCGCTGGCGATGTTCGTGCTCGAGCTGTCTAAGCCGTCCGGCGTCTGCCTCGCCGCCGAGACCGAGGACGAGCTCGTCGGCTACCTCGTGTGCTCGCGGTACGACACGGTGTGGCACCTCATGAACGTCGCCGTGGACCCCGACCGGCGCCGGCGCGGGATCGGCAGCGCGCTCATTGCGGCGCTGCTCCACCAGGTCGGGGACGACGCGCAGCTCACGCTGGAAGTCCGCCGCTCGAACACCGGCGCGGTCGCCCTGTACGAGCGCTTCGGCTTCCGCTCGGCCGGCGTGCGGCCGCGCTACTACGCCGACAACGGCGAGGACGCGGTGATCATGTGGCGGACGCCCTGATCCTCGCGATCGAGACCTCCTGCGACGACACCTGCGCGGCGGTCGTCACCCGAGACGGACACATACGCTCCAACGTCGTCTCCTCCCAGGGCGTGCACGACCGCTTCGGCGGCGTGGTGCCGGAGATCGCCTCCCGCCACCACCTCGAGCTCGTCAACGACGTCGTCGACGACGCGCTCAACCGCGCCAACACGACGCTCGACGAGATGGACGCCGTCGCCGTCACCCAGGGCCCCGGCCTGGTCGGGGCGCTGCTCGTCGGCGTCGCCACCGCCAAGGCGCTCGCCGCCGCCCGCAACCTCCCGCTCGCACCCGTCGACCATCTCCAGGGCCACGTGGCGGCCAACTTCCTCCAGCCCGACCCGATCGAGCCGCCGTTCACCTGCCTGATCGCGTCCGGCGGCCACACGCTCCTCACCCGCGTCACGGACCACGGCGGCTACGAGCTCCTCGGCCAGACCCTCGACGACGCCGCCGGCGAGGCGTTCGACAAGGGCGCCCGCCTCCTCGGGCTGGGCTACCCCGGCGGGCCCGCGCTGTCGAGGCTGGCGAACGGCGGCGATCCGGAGGCGTTCGACTTCCCGACGGCGGAGCGCGTCGCCGGGCTCGACTTCTCCTTCGCCGGGCTCAAGACGGCCCTGCTCTACAAGACTCGCGAGCTCGGGCCCGACGAAACTGCTCGCCGCGCTCCCGATCTCGCCGCCTCCTACGAGCACGCGATCGTCGAGACGCTGATGACCCGGGTCCGCCGGGCACTCGACGACGAGTCGCGCCTCGCGATCGGCGGGGGCGTCGCCGCCAACCGCCTGCTCCGGGAGCGGGCGACGACACTCGGTGTGGAAGTCCACATCCCGCCGCCCGAGCTGTGCACCGACAACGCGGCGATGATCGCCTCCGCCGCCCGCTACGTCGCGCCCACGCCCTTCCCCGACTACCTCGAGCTCGACGCCTACGCCAACCGTCACGCTCTATAGCCGCCCGGGCTGCCACCTGTGCGACGACGCCCGCGCCGCCCTCCGCCGGGTCCGCGCACGGACCCGGTTCACCATCGAGGAGGTGGACATCACGACCGACGACGACCTGCACCGCCGCTACCTCGAGCGCATCCCGGTCATCACCCTCGACGGCGACCACCTGTTCGACTTCTTCGTCGACGAGGCGGCGCTGGAGGCCAGGCTCTATCGTTGCCCGCGATGAGCTTCGGGGACGTCGTCACACGGGGGGACGATCCGCAGGCGCTCGCCGACCGCCTCTCGCTCGGCGTAGCGGCCCGCCTCTCGCGCTACCTCCAGGTGCTCACCCAGGCGCGCAAGATGGGGAAGGAGACGATCTCCTCCCAGGAGCTCTCGGAGTACACGCACGTCAACTCCACCCAGATCCGCCGCGATCTGTCGGGCTTCGGCAAGTTCGGCAAGCGCGGCGTGGGCTACAACGTCGACTCCCTGGTCTCCCAGATCCGCAAGATCCTGCGGACGAGCGGGCAGCACAACATCGCGCTCTTCGGCGCCGGCCACCTGGGTCGCGCGATCGCCTCCTCCGACATCTTCGCCGACCACGGCTTCCGCGTCGTGGCCATCTTCGACTCCGACCGCCGCAAGGTCGGCGAGGACATCAACGGCGTCAAGGTCCGCCACACCGACGACGTCAAGGGCGTGGTGGAGGAGGAGGACATCGTCGTGGGCGTCCTGGCGGTGCCGACTGTCGCCGCCCAGGAGCTCGCCGACGCCCTCGTCGAGGCGGGCGTGAAGATCATCTTCAACTACTCCGAGGCGCTGCTGCAGGTGCCGCCGGAGGTCACGGTCCACACGTCCAGCCCGGCCGTCGACCTCCTGTACGCGCTCTACTTCTACCTCACGTAAGCGTGATCGACCTCGCCGCCGCGCGCGAGACCTTCGAGGCCTCCCAGGACCTCACGGTCGGCATCGAGGAGGAGTACGCGCTCCTCGATCCCGAGACGCTGGAGCTGATCCCGCGCTTCGAGGTGCTGCGCGACGCCGGTGCCGCCGACCCCGTCATGCAGTATGCGATCGCCGGCGAGCTGATCTCCTCGGAGATCGAGATCCGCTCGGGCAAGGGCGAGGACTTCGCCGACGCCCGCGCCCGCCAGCACGAGGCGCGCCGCCGCCTGCACGCCCTCGCCGAGCGGCACGGCACAAGACTCGGCTCCACCGGCACCCACCCGCTGTCGGACTACCAGGAGCAGCACATCATCGACACCCCGCACTACCACCGCGTGGAGGACGGGCTCAGGTACGTCGCGTGGCGCAACAACACGTTCGCGCTCCAGGTCCACGTCGGCGTGCACGGGGCCGACCGCGCCGTCCGGGTGTGCGACCGCCTTCGACCGGTCCTGCCGCTCCTGCTGGCGATCTCGGCCAACTCGCCGTACGTGGACCGGATCGACTCCGGGCTGCACTCCGCCCGCACCCAGATCTTCACGAGGTCCTTCCCCCGCTGCGGCGTGCCGGACGCCTTCGGGAGCTGGGCGGCGTGGCACGACTACGTCGACCTGCTGGTCCGCACCGGCTCGATCGTCGAGTTCACGCAGATGTGGTGGTCCGTCCGCCCCCACCACGACTTCGGGACCGTCGAGGTGCGGATCTGCGACGCCCAGACAACCGTGGCGGAGGCCGACGCGCTGGAGGAGCTGCTGGTGGCGTGCGTCGCCCAGGCCCTGCGGGAGATCGACGCCGGCGAGGCCCCGCCGGACCTCCCCGGCCGCCTGATCGAGGAGAACATGTGGCGGGCGATCCGCTACGGCCAGGACGGCCGGCTGATCGACCTGGAGGCCCGGGAGGAGTTCCCCGCCGCCGAGGCGCTCGACCGCCTGAAGGCGTGGACGGGAGCGGACGTCGCGCTGCCCGAGCTCAACGGCGCCCAGCGCCAGCGGCGGATGATCGACGCGGGGGCCAGCCCCTATGAGGTGTACGCGAAGTGCGTGGAGGAGACTCGAGCGACCGATGAGACAACCGTCTGAAGAGGAGATCAAGGCCCTCGAGGCCGAGATGGAGAAGCTGACCGTCGACGACGTACTGCTCCAGACCGTCGTCACGCTGCTGAACCTGGGCGCGCGCAAGGCGGGCCTCGTGGAGGGCAGCACCGCCGACCTGCCGCAGGTCAAGGAGGCGATCGACGGCGCCCGCGCGCTGCTGCCGCTGGTGGAGCCCAGGCACGCCGAGGAGCTGGGCCCCGTCCGCGACGCGCTGTCGCGGCTGCAGATGGTCTACGTGCAGCAGTCCTCCGGTGAGGCGCCCGCTCCGCCCAAGGCCAAGCCCGAGCAGGAGGGCCCCGGCCCCGCGCAGAAGTCGGGCCGGCTCTGGGTTCCGGGGCAGTAACCGATACACTGCGCGCGCTTCAGCGGCGGCCTTGCCCGGGCTGCCGCTTCGCTTTGTCTTGATCTAGAGGGGTTTCCTTGACCGATTTCCTGTCCGACTTCGGGGTGGTCGTCGCCCTGGTGTGCGCGGCGTTCGCGGTCGCGTACGGGCTGCTGACCACCAGGTCGCTGCTGGCGCTCTCGCCCGGCAACGCCACGATGCAGGGCCTGTCGGCCGCCGTGCAGGAGGGCGCCTCGGCGTACCTCCGCCGCCAGTACACGACCATCGGCATCGTCGGCGTCGTCCTGGCCATAGCGCTGTTCTTCCTGCAGGACATCTGGGTCGCGATCGGCTTCGCCCTGGGCGGCGGCGCCTCCGCCGCGGCCGGCTTCATCGGCATGAACGTGTCCGTGCGCGCCAACGCGCGCGTGGCGGAGGCCGCGCGCGGCGGCATCGGCCCGGCGCTCGACGTGGCCTTCCGCGGCGGCGCGGTGACCGGCCTGCTGGTGGTCGGCCTGGCGCTGGTCGGGGTGGCCGGCTACTACGGCTTCCTGGTGGCGATCGCCGGCCAGGAGGAGAAGGAGGCGGTTGACGCGCTCGTCGGCCTCGGCTTCGGCGGCTCGCTGATCTCCGTGTTCGCCCGGCTCGGCGGCGGCATCTTCACCAAGGGCGCCGACGTCGGCGCCGACATCGTCGGCAAGATCGAGGCGGGGATCCCGGAGGACGACCCGCGCAACCCGGCCGTGATCGCGGACAACGTGGGCGACAACGTCGGCGACTGCGCCGGCATGGCGGCCGACCTGTTCGAGACCTACGCGGTGACCGCGGTGGCCGTGATGCTGCTCGGCGTCCTGACCTTCTCCGGCGAGCTGGCGGCGCAGGTCGTGCTCTTCCCGCTCGTGCTCGGCGGCGTCTCGATCGTCGCGTCGATCATCGGCACCTTCGCGGTCAAGTCGCGCACCGGCAACGTCGAGCGCGCGCTGTACCAGGGCATGATCGTCGCCGGCGTCATCGCCGCGCTGCTGTTCCTCCCCGTGACGCTGTGGATGATGGACGACCTGTCGTTCGCGAACGCGGAAGCGGGGGCGGCGCCGGGCGTGTGGGACATCTACGTCTGCGCGCTCATCGGCCTCGTTGTCACCGCGTCGCTGTTCGTGATCACGGACTACTACACGTCGACGCGCTTCTCGCCGGTCAAGAAGACCGCCCGCGCGTCGGAGACCGGCCACGCCACGAACATCATCCAGGGCCTCGCCCAGGGCCTTCAGGCCACGGCGCTGCCCGCGGTCGTGATCGTCGGCGGCATCTTCTTCTCCTTCGAGCTGGCCGGGATCTACGGCATCGGCGTGGCCGTGATGGCGCAGCTCTCGCTCACCGGCCTGATCGTCGCGCTCGACGCCTTCGGCCCGATCACCGACAACGCGGGCGGCATCGCCGAGATGGCCGACATGCCGGAGGACGTGCGCAACGTCACCGACCCGCTCGACGCCGTCGGCAACACCACCAAGGCGGTCACGAAGGGCTACGCGATCGGCTCCGCCGCGCTGGCCGCGCTCGTGCTGTTCGCCGCCTTCAAGATCGAGCTCGAGGACGAGGTCGGCGGCGTCGTCACCTTCGGGGTCGACAACCCGGAGGTGCTGATCGGCCTGCTCGTCGGCGGCATGATGGTCTACCTGTTCGCCGCGCTCTCGATGGAGGCCGTCGGCCGCGCCGGCGGCGCCGTGGTCGAGGAGGTACGCCGCCAGTTCCGCGAGCACCCCGGGATCATGGACGGCACCGAGAAGCCCGAGTACGGTCAGTGCGTTGACATCGTGACGCGCTCGGCGCAGCGGGAGATGATCGTCCCGTCGCTGATCCCGATCGTGGTCCCCGTGATCGTCGGCATCCTCTCCGCCCAGGCGCTCGGCGGGCTGCTGATCGGCGTGATCGTGGTCGGCCTGTTCATGGCGGTGTTCATGACGGCGGGCGGCGGAGCCTGGGACAACGCCAAGAAGCTGATCGAGGACGGCGCGCACGGCGGCAAGGGCTCCGAGGCGCACGCGGCCTCCGTGACCGGCGACACGGTCGGCGACCCGTTCAAGGACACGGCCGGACCGGCCATCAACCCGATGATCAAGGTGGCGAACATCGTCGCCCTCCTGATCATTCCGCTCGTGGGGTGATTCAGGTAATCAAGGCGCTCACCCGAGCTTGCGAGGGTGAGTAAGCCGCATACAGGTTCTCAAGGCGCTCACCCGAGCTTGCGAGGATGAGCAAGCCGCATGTAGGTTCCAGTGGGGTGTCGGCTAGCGAGGCCAGCGCGCTGTTCGACGTCATCGGCGAGGGAGCGCCGATCGGCTTCGCGTTCATCGACACCGAGCTGCGCTACGTCCGCATCAACCCCGCGCTCGCCGCACTGAACGGCCGGCCTGTCAGCGCGCACCTCGGCCGGCGGGTGGACGAGGTGGTCCCGGAGCTGGCGGACCAGGTCGTCCCGATCCTGCGCGAGGTGCTCGCCACCGGCGAGCCGGCGATCGAGCGCGAGCTCAGCGGGGAGGACCCGGGCGGCCACGTCCGGCACGTCGTCGCCAGCTACTTCCCGCTGCGCGCGGAGGGGGCGGTCGCCGGGATCGGCGCCGTGGTGGTCGACATCACCGCCCGCAAGGCGGCCGAGATGCGGCTGGAGGCGGTCCTGCACCAGCTCCCCGCCGGCGTGGTGATCGCCGACGCCGACGGCCGGATCCTGATGAGCAACGAGCGCCTCCGGGAGATGGGGCTGAGCCGGGAGCCCGGCCTGGGGTCGCGCCTGCACGAGATCGGCTTCACCGCCTGGCACATGGACGGCCGCCCGTACGAGCCGCCCGACTGGCCGCTGGCGCGGGCGCTCAAGCGCGGCGAGGTCGTCCGCGGCGAGGAGATGGCCTTCGTGCGCGCGGACGGCACCGCGGGCGTGCTGGAGGTCAACGCCGCCCCCATCCGCGACGGCGGCGGCACCATCGTCGCGGCGGTCGCCGTGGTCGAGGAGGTCACCCAGCGCCGCCGTGCGTCCGAGCGCCAGGAGCTGCTCGTGCGCGCCGGGGAGGTGCTCGACTCGGCGCTGGGCGTCGAGGAGCGGCTCGACCGGCTGGCGCGGCTGCTGGTGCCCCGCCTCGCCGACTTCGTGAAGATCGAGCTGCTGGAGGGCCGGAGCGGGCGGCGGCCGGTCGCGATCGCCCACCAGGACCCCGAGCGCGAGGCGCTGATGCGCGCCTGGCGCGAGCGCGGCACGCTCGGCGAGCACGAGCGCGTCGGCATGGCCACGACGTTCGCGACCGGCGAGGCGAAGCTCACGCCCGAGATCCTGCCCGAGGCGGTCGTGCGCTCCGCGCGCGAGCGGACCGGGGAGGAGGGCGCGGAGCTGATGCGGGCGATCGGCCCGCGCTCGCAGATCGTCGTGCCGCTGCGTGCCCGCGGGCGGGTGCTCGGGGCGCTCTCGCTGACGATGGCGGAGTCGGGGCGGCGCTACGGCGAGGCGGACCTCGACCTGGCGCGCGACCTGGGGCTGCGCGCCGGCCTGGCGGTGGACAACGCGCGCCTGTACGAGGAGGAGCAGCGCCGCGCCGCGCAGCTCGACGCGCTCGGCGCCGCGTCGCTCGCCATCCACCGCCGGCGCGGCCTCGAGGATCGGCTGGAGCTGATCGCCGAGCGCGCGCTCGAGCTGCTCGACGCGGGCCGGGCGGTGGCGACCGTGGCTGTCGCCGGCTCGGAGGCGGTGACCGCGGCCGCGGGGGCGGCGGAGGTCTCCGGCGGCGTGCTGTCCGCCCCGCTGCTGACGCGGGACGGGAGCCCGCTCGGCGTGATCGAGCTGTCCGGCCGCGAGTTCGTGCCGGGCGACCAGCTCGTGCTCGAGGAGCTCGCGCGGATCGGCTCGCTGGCGATCGAGAACGCGCGGCTCGAGCAGCGCGAGCGCCACATCGCCCAGACGCTCCAGAGCAGCCTGCTCCCGCCGTCGCTCCCCGAGATCCCGGGGATGAAGGCGGCGGCGCGCTACCTCGCCGGCGGCGAGGGGACGGTCGTGGGCGGCGACCTGTACGACCTGTTCCCGGTCGACGGCGAGTGGGCGCTCGTGGTCGGCGACGTGTGCGGCAAGGGCGCGGCGGCGGCCGCGCTGACGGCGATGGTGCGGTACACGATCCGGGCCGAGGCCGTCCACCACGGGAGCCCGTGCGAGGTCCTCGGGCTGCTGAACGAGGCCATCCTGCGCCAGTACGACGACGGCCGCTTCTGCACGGTGCTCCACGGCCGCGTCCGGCTGCGGGCCGCGGGCGCGTGGCTCACCATCGCCACCGCCGGGCACCCGCCGCCGCTGGTGCTGCGCGCGGGCGGCGCGGTCGAGCCGGTGCCGTGCAGGGGGCCGCTCCTGGGGATCGTGCGCGACGTGGTGCACCCCGACGTGACCGTGGACCTGGCGCCGGGCGACACCCTGGTGTGCTTCACCGACGGCGTCACCGAGGGCCGCGGCGCGGAGGGGCGGTTCGGCGACCGGCGGCTGGCGGAGCTGCTGGCGCGCTCGGCGGGGGCGGATACGGCGGCGCTGGCGGACGCCATCACCGAGTCCGTCCTGGCCTTCCAGGGCGGCCGCACGCAGGACGACCTCGCGGTCCTCGTCTTGCAGGTGCCCGCCGGCTAGTACCGGCATTCACAAGTACGCAGATCGGGACCCACCCACCCCGCCGATCACCGCCTGGCGCCACCCGGTGACCGGTCATGTGCCTCGGCACACTTCCGGATCACCGTGCGGCGCGAGCGAAGCGGTGACGAGCGCGCAGCGCGAGGCAGGGGCGCCGGCGACCACCGGCGACCGCACGTACCTGTGAACACCGGTACTAGGCGACCCGCCACAATCAACGCGATGCGCGTGATCGTGATCGGCGTGGGGGAGGTGGGCCAGCACGTCGCGAAGACGCTCAGCGCCGAGCGCCACGACGTGACGATCGTCGACCAGGACGCCGATCGCGTGGAGGCCGTGCAGGGCGAGCTGGACGCCCTCGTCGTGGCGGGCAACGGGGCGTCGCCGAAGTACCTGCGCGAGATCGGCGCCGCGGAGGCGGACCTGCTGTGCGCCGTCACCCAGAGCGACGAGGCGAACGTGATCGCCGCCCTCGCTGCCCACCAGCTCGGGACCGCCCGGACGGTGGCGCGCGTGCGCGACCCGGACTACTTCGGCGCCGACCAGTCGTTCGCCCGCGACGTGCTCGGCATCGACTTCATCATCCATCCCGAGCGGGCGACCGCCGAGGACCTCGCCGAGGCGATCCTGCTGCCCGGGGCGGTCCACGTCGAGCACTTCGCCGAGGGGCGCGTCGCCGTCGCGGAGATCATCCTGACCCACCGCTCGCCGCTGCTCGGGCGGTCGCTGGCCGACCGCCCGGTGACGCGCGCCCACTCGGTCGTCGGCCTGATCCGGGACGGCCGCGCCGTCACGGCGGAGGGCGGCCACCGCCCGAAGGCCGGCGACCACCTGCTGCTCGCGGCCGCGCACGACGCCATCGGGGCTGTCGTGGCCGGCGCGGCCGGGCACGCCGTGAAGGTGCGCGACGTGATCGTCTTCGGCGGCGGCCGGATCGGGCTGCCGCTCGCGCGGCGGCTCGAGGCCGCGCAGCGGTTCGCCGTCACCGTGATGGAGCGCGACGCCGAGCGGGCGCGCTACATCGCCGAGCGGCTCGACCGCGCGACCGTCCTGCACGAGGAGGGCGTCGGCAAGGACGCGCTGCTGGCCCACGGGGTCGATCAGATCGGCGCGTTCGTGGCCGCCGCCGGCGACGATCGCGCGAACCTGCTGGCGGCGCTGAACGCCAAGCAGCTCGGCGCCGACCTCAGCCTGGCCGTCGTCTCCCGCGAGGAGTTCACGCCGCTCGTCGACGCGCTGGGGATCGACGCGGGCTTCTCCCCGCGGCTCGTGACCGCGGAGGCGATCCTGCGCGCGGTCCGCGGAGCGAACGTCGAGGCCGTGCACCTCATGCTCGGGGGCGCCGAGGTGCTCGACGTGCAGGTCGATCCCGGCTGCCGGGTTGAGGGCAAGACGGTGAGCGAGGCGCGCCTGATCGCGCACACCCAGGTCGCCGCGATCGTCCGCGACGGGCGGGTGATCATCCCCGGCGCGGACGACACCATCCGCGGGGGCGACCGCGTCGTCGTCTTCAACGCGCGGCGGGGGGCCTCGAACGTGGCAGGCGCCTTCAAGGCCTCGTGATCCGGGCGCTGCGGCTGCGCGGGCCGCGCCTGAACCTCCAGATCATCGTGCCGGTGGTGGCCGGCGCGGTGCTGGCGGTGGGGCTCGGGCTGGTGGTGTGCACCGTCACGGCGGTGGTCGGCGGCGACGGCGCCGCCGGCGCGTTCGGCCTGCCGGCCGCCGTGTCGGTGGCGCTG
>JBOGYU010000130.1:0-10511 GCA_050696935.1 Solirubrobacteraceae bacterium
CTCGCGCTCTGCAGGCCGGCTCAGCCGAGCGAGCGGGCGGCGAACGCGGCGGCCTCGGCGCGGTTGCGGAAGCGCAGCTTCTCGAGGATGTGACGGACATGCGTCTTGACGGTCGGCTCGCTGATGATCAGCCGCTCGGCGATCTCGCGGTTGCGCAGGCCGTCGGCCACGAGCGCCAGCACCTCCCGCTCGCGGTCGCTGAGGTCCCCGAGCGGATCGCGCGCCGCCGGCGGCTCGGCCAGCATGCGCGCCGCCATCGCCGGGGCGATCCGGGTCTCGCCGCGGCCGGCCTCGACGACCGCCTCGACCAGCTTGGCGGGCGGCATGTCCTTGAGCAGGTAGCCGGCGGCGCCGACGCGCAGCGCCGCGTACAGGTCGTCCTCGCGCTCGGAGACGGTGAGGATGAGCACCTCGAGCCCCGGCAGCCGCTGCCTGAGCGCGGCGCAGGCCTCGATCCCGCCGACCTCCGGCATCACGAGATCGACCAGCGCCACGTCGGGCCGGCGCCGCTCGGCGAGGGCGATCGCCTCCCTGCCGTCGGCGGCGAGCCCGACCACCTCGATCCGCTCGTCGAGCCGCAGCAGCGCGGCGGTCCCCTCGCGCATGAGGCGGTGGTCGTCGGCGACGAGGACGCGGACCGGGTGCTCGGCCATGGCGCTCGGTCCGAGTATGGTCGATCTCGCCGTGCCTGAGGAACCTGTCATGGCGAGCGCCGGCCGGCTCCCGCCCGAGGTCGTCTCGGGCCTGCGCGGGATCAGCGACGTGGCGCGCGCCCTGAACGCGCCCGGCAGCCTCGACGACGTCGCGGGACGGGCGCTGGCCGCGATGTGCTCGGTGCTCGCGCTGGAGGCTGCCGTGCTGTACCTGCCCGACCCGTCCGGGCGCCCGCTGCTGCGGCGCTTCCTCGGCTGCGCGCCCGGGCTCGAGCGGTCCACGCACGAGGTGATCGACTTCGACCCGGAGGCGTGGCGCCTCGCGGTGGCGGGCAGGCACCCGCTGATCTTCAACGAGCCGGCGGGCTGGCTCGTGGACAACCCGTTCGAGCCGCCTGCGTCCCGGTGGCTCGTGCTGCCGCTGGCGAGCGAGCGGGCCGTCGCAGGCGTCGTGGTCGCGGCGCGCGCCGAGCCGCTCGGGCTCGACCCCCTGCAGGCGATCGTGCTCAGCCTGCTCGGCGAGCAGCTCGCAGCTGGGATCGTCGCCGCGCAGCTCCGCCTCCAGCTCCAGCGCGGCGCGATCGAGAGCGAGCGCCTGCGTGTCGCCGCCGACGTGCACGACGGGCTCGCCCAGGACCTCGCCCTCGCGATGCGCGAGCTGGCGTTCCTGGACGGCTCGCCGGCGGGCGACGAGGCGCGGGCGAGCGGGGAGCGCCTGCGCGCAGCGGTCGCGTCCGCGAACGCCACCGTGCGCGCCCGCCTCGTCGACCTCTCGGCCTCGATGCCGATCGGCGGCGTGCGCAGCGCGGTCGAGGACCTGTGCGGGCGCTTCTCGCGCCGCGGCCCGCCCGTGCGCGCCTCGTTCGCGCTCGAGGGCCCCGAGCCCGCGCCGGACGTGACCGCGGCGATCGTCCGCGTGCTCAACGAGGCGCTGGCGAACGCTGCGCGGCACGCCGGGGCTTCGCGGGTCGACGTCCGCCTGGAGGCGGGGGAGGGGTCGATCGCGATCGAGGTCGCCGACGACGGCGGGGGCTTCGCCCCGGAGGAGGTGCGGGACGGCGGCCTGGGGCTCGGGCTCATGTGCGCGCGGGTCGCGGAGGCGGCCGGGGAGCTCACGGTCGCGTCGCATCCCGGCCGCGGCACCACGATCAGCGCCCGCTTCCCGCTCCATGCCTGACCTCGGGACCGCGCTCGGGGACCGCGCCGGCCGCACCTGGTGCCCCCACCTCGCGATGCTGCTCGGCTCCCCGGACGAGGTGCACGCCGCGCTGGCGGCCTTCTACTCGCTCGGCGCGAGCCGGAACGGCTGGCTGTTCCACCGGTCGCTGCCCGGCCAGGGCGCGACGGACCGCGCGGGCCTGGCGGGCGCCGGCCTGGACGTCACAGGGCTCGAAGCGCAGGCCCGTCTCTCGCTGGACGAGCTCCCCATCGACCGGCCCCCCGAGTCGTGGGCCGAGCCGCTGCTGCCGATGATCGACGAGCACCTGGCCCGCGGCTTCGACGCGGTCTGGTGGTCGCGCTTCCCGCTCGGCGCGGTCGGCGCCGGGTTCGAGCTCGCGCTGCGCTACGACCGCGCCTGGGACGCGGCGCTGCGCGGCCGCCGCGCCGTCTCGCTGTGCCTCTACATCGTCGAGCAGCCGGAAGCCGCCGGCGCGCTGGCGGAGGTCCACGACGGCCTGCTGCGCCCGGCCGGCGACGGCTTCACCCTGACCCGCACCAGATAAAGGGGTCAGACCCCTTGAGTGAGGTCGACTCAAGGGGTCTGACCCTCTTTATGTTCGCTCGCGTACCCACTGGCCCACGAGCCCGCGGAAGTGGGCCGCGAAGCGCTCGTGCTCGTGGGCCGGGTACGTGGAGCGGACCGTCTCGACCAGCAGCGCGTCGAACTCCGGCGAGTCGATCCAGTCGTGGACCAGCTCGTCCACGTGCGGGAGGCGGCTCGCGCAGAAGTCCCGGTAGCGCTCGACCTCGAAGTACTCGTCGGCCAGCCGCCGGTAGGCGGCGAGCTTGTCCTCGTAGGAGAGGTCCTCGCGGTCGCCGACCTCGAAGTAGCGGCGGGTGTCGAGGTCCACCTGGGGGCGGCGGCCGGTGACCACGCAGAACGTGCACCAGCGCAGGAGCGCGGACATCGCCCACGGGAAGTAGTAGTGCAGGCTGGTGAGCGCGACGTCCGGCGACGCGTTCGCGTAGTCGATCGGGTGCGCCTGCTCGCCGCGGACCAGCGTCTCGCAGGAGTTGAACTCCCAGCGGAAGAAGGCGTTGATCAGGCGGCTGATGGTGACCACCTCGTCGCCCACCCGAGGCGTCAGGAAGTCGTGGCTGACCGCGTAGCGGTCGTGCATCGGCAGCTCGGGCCGGAAGTGCATGACCATCGTCTCGGCGCCGATCGACAGTGACCGCGCGAACACGTCGTAGCCCTCGACCGACGCCTGGAGGTGCATCAATCGCTGGCCTGAGGCGTCGTACGCGCGGTGCAGCTCCCGCCCGTCGCGGATGTGGCTGACGCCGACCCACTGGCCGCCGTCGTAGGGCTTCATGAACAGCGGGTAGCCGATCCCCTCGGCGATCTCGTCGAGGTCGAACGGCCGGTTGTACTTGGCCGCCGTGTAGGCGTAGCGCTCGTTCTCCGGCGGGTTCTTGAAGGGGACCAGCACGGTCTGCGGCACCTTCAGCCCGAGCCGGAGCATCGCGCAGTAGGCGGCGTGCTTCTCCATCGCCTGGAAGGTGAACGGGCTGTTGAGCAGGTACACGTCGTCCATCAGCGCGACCTTCTTCAGCCACTCGCGGGGGACGAAGTACCAGTAGGCGAGGCGGTCGACCACCAGGTCGTACCGCGGCTTGTCGCGTAGGTCGAACGGCTCGATCGTGATCCGCTCGGTCGTGATCCGGTGGGTGGTGCCGGAGGCGTCCTTGATCGGCCCGAGCCGCTGCACGAGCGTCTCGAAGGCCCGCGGCCAGTCCTCCTCGGTCCCCAGCAGGAGGCCGATCAGGTGGGTGCTCTCCGCCATCAGCAGAACCTCGGCAGATGATGAGCGATCTGAGCGCGCCACGACGGCCAGTCGTGCGGCACGTCGTGCCCCCACAGGTCGAGCTCGTGGCGGATGCCCTTCTCCGCCAGCAGCCCGGCGAGCCGCCGCGTGCTCTCGAGCGACCCGGTGGTGTCCTCCCACATGCCCTGCCCGCACACGAGCACGAGGCTGAGCCGGCCGCGCAGCCAGTGGAGGTGGTCGCCGTGCAGGTGGGCGACATAGTCCATCGGGTTGTTGAAGTACGTCCCCTCGCCGCGCTCGCCCCAGCCGTGCCACGCGGCGGGGTCGTAGTTGCCGGACAGGCAGATGGCGAGCGGGAACAGGTCGGCGCGCTTGAAGGCGAAGTTGAGCGCGTGGAAGGCGCCGAGGCTGCAGCCGGTCGTGAGGATCTCCTGCGGGCCGCCGCAGTCGCCGTGGATCGAGGGCACCACCTGGTCGAGGATCCAGGACTCGTAGCGCTCGTGCGCGCGCGCCCGCTCCTCGACGGGGATCGAGGCGTTCGACCACGACGCCGCGTCGAACGCGTCCACGCAATAGAGCTTCGCCCGCCCGGCGTCCAGCAGCCCGGCCACGGCCTCGACCATGCCCTGACCCTGATAGTCCCACGCGCCACCTCCCTCGGCCGGGAACGCGAGCACAGGGCGGCCGTAGTGGCCGTAGGCGACGAGGCTGCCGGCGGCGCCGATGGCGGGCGAGTAGAGCTCGGCGTGGCGGCCGTTCACGTCCACACCCGGCGCAGCAGGCCGGTGAGATGCGGGTGCAGCGCGTCCCGCCAGCCCGTGTAGTTGTGCGTGTCGGGCACCTCGTGCAGCTCGGCGTCGAACCCCTGCTCGGCCAGCGCGCGGGCCATGATGCGGTTGTTGGCGAGGTTCTCCTCGGCGGCGCCGCACGTGAGCGTCACCGGCACCGCCCGCCCGGCGTCGCGCTGCAGCTCGCGGGTCACGCGCACCACGCGGCGGTAGCGCGGGAAGCGCGACTCGTGGGCGTCGTGCGCCGGGACGAAGAACGACCCCGACTGGAGGAACAGCGCATCGAACCGGGCGCGCGCGTGGGCGTGCAGCATCGCCAGCGCGCCGAGGCTCACGCCCATCCCGACCCGCGCGAGCGGTCCGAGCGCCGGCAGCACGTCGGTGATCAGCGCCCGGGTGTACAGCGCCGAGCCGGAGTACCACTCGTCGCGGTGGCCGGGCGCCACCAGCGCGACCCGGTGCGGCGGCAGCTCGCCGGCGGCGATCATCGCCGCCGAGTACCGCGTCAGCCCCGCCAGCTCGTCGAGCTCCGGCCCGTCATGGGCCACCAGCAAACCTGAAGGGTCAGACCCTTTAGGTTTCCAGAGGCGCACGGCGACGTTCGCGCGCAGGCCGCGGCCGCGGGGGGCGAGCTCGGTGACCTCGCCCTCGACGCCCTTCGCGTCGACCCACGCCGGCGGCTCGTAGCCCGGCAGGAGCACGACGGACTTCTCGCCGAACGCCCCCGGCGCCCGGTGCGGGTTGCCCGGCTCGCACACGAGCTCCGTCTCGCCGTCGGCGTGCACGAGCTCGAGCTCGTACTCCAGGCGCGCCACGGGCGGGGGCGTGAGCCGCAGCACCCACTCGTCGCCCTGCCGGGAGAAGGTCCGCTCCCGCTCGGACAGCCGCAGGTCCGAGCACAGCCGCACGGCGGCGTACCGGCCCTCCGGGTCGGCCAGGCGGAACGTCATCGCGCGCAGACTAAGTACACGCGGCCGAAATTACGACGCATTCCGGCGGGCCCGGCCCGCGTCCTGCCTCGCCTTCGGCTCGTCACCGGCTTCGCCTCGCGGCACCCGGCATCCGGTCACGTGCCACCAGCATGCTCGCGGATGCCGTGCACCGGCAGGCACGACCCGGACTCCGCCGGGTTATGCGCCGTGCTTCCGGCCACGTGTACTAGGGCGTCGGCCGGTACACGGGCGCGCGTGCCCGCACCGAGTCCAGCAGGTCGGCGTAGTCCGGCTCGGGGTCGAGCGGGATCGCCCGCTGGCCGGCGTAGCCCAGCCGCTCGCAGACCTCCGGGTTCATGTAGTACGCGGCCACGACCGCGGCCGTCAACGCCGTCCAGCCGGCGGGGTCGTGCTCCGGGAGCGCGGAGACGTCGAAGCTGGAGGCCGCGACCCCTGCCAGCGGCGCCTCGAAGTCCGGCCGGGCGGCGAGCACCGCGTCCAGCCACTCGCCCACCGCCCCCGCCTGGCTCGCCGACGGCATGCCGACGTCCGCGGGGATCAGCGCGTCGGCCAGCTCGGCCAGCCGCTCCCGGTTCATGCCGCCACCGCCGCGTCCCGCCGCGTCTCGATCAGCCGGTCGGCGCCGCGCAGCGCCATCGCGGCGATCGTCGCCGTCGGGTTCATCCCGGAGGACGTCGGCCACGTGCTGCCGTCGAACACGTACAGGTTCGGGACGTCGTGGCAGCGCCCCCAGCCGTCGACCACCGAGATCGCCGGGTCCTCGCCCATGCGCGCGGTGCCGAGCAGGTGCCAGCCGGTGGCCCGGATGAACGGCGCGATCACGGTCTCGTAGGCGCCGGCGGCCTCCAGCGACTCCCGCGCGCGCTCCTCGTGGAAGTGCATGAGCCGGCGCGAGTTCTCCGACATCCGGTAGACGATCTTCGCCGCGGGCACGCCCTGCCGGTCGGTGTTGACGGGGTCGAGCTCCACGCGGTTGTGCTCCTCCGGCAGGTCCTCGGCGATGATCCCCCACATCGCGGAGTGGCCGAGGCGCTTGCGGACGCTGTCGTGGAACCCCGCGCCCCAGATCGCGTTCTCGGCGCCCCAGGGGTACGCCGTCGTCATCTTCAGCGGCCCGCCGGTCGGCTGCAGCCCCCACTTGGCGCCGCGCACGAAGCCGCGGTCGTGGTCGGTCTCGTAGAACTCGAGGCTGTGCAGGTGCTGGCCCCACGGCCCCTGCGTCGAGCCGAGGTCGTCCTCGAACAGCCCCACGACCGTGCCGAACGGGTGCATCATCAGCCGCCGCCCGACCATCCCCGACGAGTTGGCGAGGCCCGAGAGCAGGAGCAGCCGCGGGGTCCCGATGCCGTTGGCGCACAGGATCGTGACGCCGGCGCGCACCTCGTGCTCGCGACCCGCGTGGTCGAGGTACAGCGCGCCCGCCACCAGGCCGTCCGGGCGCATGGTCAGCTCGCGCACGCGGGCGCGCGTGACCAGCTCCACCCCGAGCTCGATCGCCTTCGGCCAGTGCGTGCGGTCGACGGTCGCCTTCGCGCCGTCGCCGCAGACGTTCAGGCACGTCGCGCGCTGCACGCACGGGTTCAGCGCGCCGTACTTCCGGGTCGCGATCGCCAGCGGCGCCGGCCACCAGTGCCAGCCCAGCTCGTTGTGCGCGCGGGCCACCTTGCGGCCCATCGCGCCGATCGGCACCGGCGGCAGCGGCGGACCCTCTCCCGGCGGGAAGGCGGTGTCGCCGGCGAGCCCGGAGACCCCGAAGTCGCGCTCCACGCGCACGTAGTAGGGCTCGAGGTCCTCGTAGGTGAACGGCCAGTCGTCGGCGACGCCGTCGAGCGTGCGCACGCGGAAGTCCGACGGCATGTTGCGCTGCCACTGCGCGGCGTACACCACCGTGCCGCCGCCGACGCCGTTCCACATCAGCGCGGTGATGTCCGAGTCGGACTCGTCGATCGGGTAGTCGCCCGGTGCGGCGCGCAGGTTCGGGTCCCACCCCCAGTCGCGGTCCGCGGTGATCGCGAACTCGGGCTCGGACGTGTTCGCCTTCGAGTAGTCCGGCCAGTCGCCCTGCTCGAGCACGGTGACCGAGAAGCCCGCCTGGGCGAGCCGCAGCGCCGTCACCGCCCCGGAGGGGCCGGCGCCCACGATGAGGACGTCGGGCTGCAAGCGTTTGCCACGGTAGCCTCGACGGTCTCGCTCTGTCAAGGTCGCGCCACCCTGGCCTCCCTCGCCGACATCAGCCGCCGTGCGGGCGTCTCCATCGCTACGGCCTCGCGCGTCCTCAACGGCTCCGCGCATCCCGTGTCGGACGCCACCCGCAGCCGGGTCCTGCTGGCGGCCGAGGAGCTCGGCTACCGCCCGAGCGAGCTGGCGCGCGCGCTGGTCAAGCGCACGAGCCGGATCATCGGCGTGATCGTTGGCGACATCGTCGACCCCTACTTCGCGGAGATCGCGCGCGGGGTCGAGGACGTGGCGGCGCCCCGCGGCCACCTCACGATGGTCTGCAACGCCGATCGCCGGCCGGAGGCCGAGCTCGCCCACCTGGACGTCCTGCGCGACTATCACGTGGTGGGGGTGGTATTCGCCGGGAGCGGCTACGAGGCGGGCTCGGCGGAGATCGCCGACGCCGTGCGCGTGCTGCAGGAGAAGGGGAGCACGGTCGTGGCGCTCGCGCCGCGCGACCTCGCCTGCCCGTCCGTGGTGGTCGACAACCGGGCGGCGGCGCGCGACGCCGCCGAGCACCTGCTCGCGCTCGGCCACCGGCGGATCGCGTTCGTGGAGGGGCCGGCGGGGCTGCACACGAGCGCGCAGCGGCTGGAAGGCTTCGAGACCGCCATGGCCGCGGCTGGCGCCGAGGCCGTCCGGCTCCCGGGCGGCTTCGAGTACGAGGCCGGCGACGCCGCCGCCGAGCGGCTCCTGGCGGACCTCCCGGACGCCGTGCTCGCGGTCAACGACGAGGTGGCGATCGGCCTGCTCACCGGCCTGCGGCGCCGGGGGATCGACGTGCCGAGCCGGATCTCGGTCGCGGGGATCGACGACACGCGCCCGGCGCGCCTGGTGGACCTCACCTCGGTCAGCCTGCCCCTGCACGAGCTCGGCGCACGGGCGGCGCGGGCCGTGCTGGACGGGCTCGAGCGAGACGAGGTGCTCCCGCACCGCCTCGTCCCGCGCGGCACTACCAGTCGACCGGCTGCACCTGCGCGTCCCCGGTCCCGTACGGGCCGATCGCCAGGATCGTGAGGCCCTCGGGGCCGGCGGCGAACGCACGGACGGTCTCCGGGGCGACGCGCACGGCGTCCCACCGAGCGAGCTCCGCGGTCTCGCCGTCGAGCCGCACCCGGCCGCTCCCGTCGACCACGACGTAGATCTCCTCGTGCTCGCCGTGCCGGTGGGCGAACGGCTGGCTCACGCCGGGCGCCAGGCGCTGGTAGCTGATCCCGACCTGCTCGCAGCCGAGGTCCTCGCGGGCGAACCGGCTCTCCATGTCGGGCGACAGTCCGAACCTGACCGCCTGGTCCTCGACCTCCTTCAGGCTCTTGATCGTGTATCCGCTCATGGGCCGGACACTACGCCGTGAAGCGGTCCACGATGTCCTCGAGCAGGCGCGGGCGGCCGGCGACCGCCGGGTTGATGATCTCGACCTCGATCGGCCCGGCGTAGCCGGCGCCGTCCATCAGCCGGTGCAGGCGCGCGAAGTCGATGATCCCGTCGCCCATCAGGCCGCGCCCGGCGAGGAGGTCGGTGGTCGGCACGAGCCAGTCCGAGACGTGGTAGCCGGCGATCAGGCCCCGCGCGGCGCCGAGCTCGTCCTCGAGCGCGGGGTCCCAGAACACGTGGTAGGAGTCCACGACCACGCCAACGTGGGGACTGTCCAGCTCGCGGGCGAGGGCGAGCGCCTCGCCGAGCGTGACGATCGCCGACCGCTCGCCGATCATCATCGGGTGCAGCGGCTCGATGCCGAGGCGGACGCCGTGGTCGGCTGCATACGGGAGCAGGCGCTCGATGCCCGCGGCGATCTTCGCGCGGGCGGCGGCGAGGTCTCGGGTGGTGGGCGGGCCGCAGACGAGGACGAGGACGGGGGCGCCGAGGGCCGCCGCCTCCTGCACGGCCCGGCGGTTGTCCGCGTCGGCGCCCGCGGCGGTGAAGAAGCCGCCGCGGCAGAGGCTGGAGATGGCGAGGCCGGCGTCGCGGATGGCGCGGGCGCTGCGCTCCAGCCCGATCTCCGCGATCCGGTGGCGCCACGGCGCGACGGCCCGGATCCCGGCGGCCGCGCAGCGATCGACCGCCTTGGGCAGGCTCCAGTGGTCGACCGTGATGAGGTTCAGGCTGAGCCGGTCGCGGTCCATCTCAGACCCCCGCGAGCGCGAGCACCTGGCGCATGCGGGCCGTCGCGAGCGCGGGGTCGCGCAGCAGCCCGGCACGGTCGGCGAGCACGAACAGGTCGGCGAGGTGGGTGACCGACCGCGCGCTCTCCAGGCCGCCCACCATTCGGAAGTGGTCCTGGTGGCCGTTCAGGTAGGCGAGGAACACGATGCCGGTCTTGTAGCGCGACGTCGGCGCCTCGAACAGGCGGCGGGCGAGCGGGACGGTGGGGGCGAGGATCGCGTCGTAGGCCTCGCGGTCGCCGTCGTCGAGGGCGTGCAGCGCGGCCGCGGCGGCGGGGGCGATGGCGTCGAAGATGCCGAGCAGCGCGTCGCTGCCGCCGGCGATCAGGGCGGGGTAGTCGAAGTCGTCGCCGGTGTAGAGGCGCACGCCGGGCGGAAGCCGGCGGCGCAGCGCGATCTCGTGCTCTGCGTCGAGCAGCGAGACCTTCACGCCGTCGATCCGGTCGGGGTGGGCCTCGACGATCGAGAGCAGCACGTCCGCGGCCTCGCGGATGTCGGTCGCCCCCCAGTATCCCCGCAGCGCGGGGTCGAACGGCTCGCCGAGCCAGTGCAGGATCGCGGGGCGCTCGAGCTGCGTCAGGATCGTGCCGTAGACCTCGCGGTAGTCGTCGGGGTGCCGGGCGACGGCCGCGAGCGCGCGGCTGGCCATGAGGACGACCTGCGCGCCCTCGCCCTCCACGAACGCGCACTGCTCCTCGTAGGCGGCGCGGACCTCGGTCGTGGTGGTCGGCGCCGCATGGTCGGTGCC
>JBOGYU010000131.1:0-10493 GCA_050696935.1 Solirubrobacteraceae bacterium
GGCGTCGCCCCCGCCGATGCCGTCCTGCTCGGCGAGTGGGCGTCGCCGAGCATCACCGCGCTGGTCGAGCAGACCAACCGGCCCTCGGACAACTTCGCGGCCGAGACGCTCCTCAAGGCGCTGGGCGCCGAGTTCGGCACCGCCGGCACGACCGCCGGCGGCACGAGCGTCGCGCGCGAGGTCGCGGCCGGCTTCGACGCGCATCCGCAGATGGTCGACGGCTCGGGCCTCTCCCGCCGCAACCACACGACGCCGCGGGACGTGGTGGAGCTGCTGGCCGGGATGGACGCCAGCGACGTCGGCGACGAGCTGCGGGACTCGCTCGCCGTCGCCGGCCGCACCGGCACGCTGTCCAAGCGCATGCGCCGCAACGCGGCGCGCGGGCGCTGCAACGCCAAGACCGGCACGCTGAACGGCGTCTCGACGCTCGCTGGCTTCTGCGAGGCGCGCAGCGGCGCCCGCACGGCGTTCGCGTTCCTCATGAACGGCGTGACCGTCTGGGGCGCCCACCCGCTGCAGGACCGCATGGCCGGCGCCTTGGCGCGTTACCGCCCGTAAACCGGCGCATAGGGCGCCGAGGCGTGCCACCATGTTCCGGATGAACGCCGTCGTTCGCGCGGGAGCGATCGCCGTCGCGCTGCTCCTCTATGCCGCCGGGCCCGCCGCGGCCCGCGATGCCGTCGTGATGTCCTTCGACGGCACCCCGATCCACGTCACCCTCCACCCCGCCGAGGGGCTCGACCCGGGCGAGCGGGCGCCGACGATCCTGCAGACCCACGGCTGGGGCGGCAGCCGCGACCGCGACCCGGAGACCCCGACGGACGAGTCGACCGGCAACGTCGGCACCGGCCCCCTGCGCGACGCGGGCTTCAACGTGCTCACGTGGGACTCCCGCGGGTTCGGCGAGTCCGGCGGCATCGTGCAGGTCGACCACAAGGACTTCGAGGGCCGCGACGTGCAGGAGCTGCTGGACTGGCTGGCGGAGCAGCCCGAGGCGCAGCTGGACGCGCCCGGCGACCCCCGCGCGGGCATGCACGGCGTCTCGTACGCGGGCGGGATCGAGCTCGTGACGGCGGCGATCGACGACCGGATCGAGGCGATCGCCCCCTCGATCGCCTGGCACTCGCTGCTGACGGCGCTCTACCGCGAGGACACGGTCAAGGGCGGCTGGTCGACGCTCCTGTTCGCCGCCGGCCAGACGGGGCGCCTGGACCCCCACATCTACTCGGCGTTCGCCTCCGGCACGACCACCGGCCGCCTGTCCGAAGAGGACAAGGCGTGGTTCGCGTCGCGCGGCCCGGCCGAGCTCGTGAACGACATCACCGCCCCCACGCTCCTGCTCCAGGGCACGCCGGACACGCTGTTCACGCCCTCGGAGGCGATCCGCAACTACGAGATCCTGCACGCGAACGGCGTCCCCACGATGATGATGTGGTTCTGCGGCGGGCACGGGACGTGCCTCACCGGCTCCGGCCCGCCCGGGCACTTCGAACGCGCCGTGCTCGCGTGGCTGAAGCGCTACGTGGTCGGCGACGCGAGCGCCGACACCGGTCCCGGCTTCGAGTGGCTGGCGGACGACGCCCGCTGGCGCAGCGCGCCCGCCTACCCGCCGGAGCGCGGCCGCGACATCGTGGGCAGGGGCGCCGGCACCCTCGTCGTCAACCCGGCCGATGCGCTGTCCGGCACGCCGATCGCCGCCGGGCCGGCGGTCAACGCGGTCGACGTGCCGATCCCGCCGGTGCGCGCCCAGGTGGTCGGCGAGCCGACCGTGCGGCTCACATACACCGCCACCGGAGCCGTCACCCACGTGTTCGCGCAGATCGTCGACGAGGAGCGCGACGTCGTCGTCGGCAACCAGGTCACGCCGCTGCCGGTGACAGCCGACGGAGCGCCGCACACGGTCACGCGCGCGCTCGAGGGCGTCGCGGCGGCCGGCGGCCGCTACCGGCTGCAGGTGATCGGCGGCAGCCAGGTGTACGGCCCGGTGCGGGCGGCCGGCGTGGTGCAGGTCGCGAACGCGCGGATCGAGCTGCCGACGGCGAGTACCGGTGTTCGTAAGTACGTGCGGTCGCCGGTGGTCGCCGGCGCCCCTGCCTCGCGCTGCGCGCTCGTCACCGCTTCGCTCGCGCCGCACGGTGATCCGGAAGTGTGCCGGGGCACATGACCGGTCACCGGGTGGCGTCAGGCGGTGATCGGCGGGGTGGGTGGGTCCCGATCTGCGTACTTGCGAATGCCGGTACTAGCGCTCGCGATAGCGCCGCCGCGCGCGCTCGATCGACTCCAGCGCCTCCTCACGCGGGTACCACCCGTCGACCTTGACGACCTTCCACTCGGGGGTCTTGTAGATCGAGAAGAAGTGCGAGATCTCGTCGCGGAGCGGCATCGGGAGATCGTCCAGGCGCTCGATGTGGCTCCAGTTCGGGTCCAGGTGCGGCACGCACAGGATCTTGTTGTCCTCGGCGTTCTGGTCGCGCATCCGGAACAGCGCCACCGGCTTGACCTCGATCAGGCAGCCCGGGAAGGTCGGCTCGGAGACGACGATCATGGCGTCCAGCGGGTCGCCGTCGGCCGCCAGCGTGTCGCGGAAGAAGCCGTAGTCCGTCGGGTAGCCGAGCGAGGAGAACAGCAGCCGGTCGAGCTTGATCGCGCCAAGCTCCTCGTCCCACTCGTACTTGTTCGACGACCCCTTGGGGATCTCGACGACTGCCACGAGCTCGTCCGGCATCGGCCGGTCAGCCTACCCGTCGAGCAGCTCGAGCAGCGCCGCCTCGTCGATCACCGGCACTCCCAGCTTCTCCGCCGTGGCGAGCTTGGAGCCCGGGGAGTCGCCCGCGACGACGTAGGACGTCTTCTTGGAGACCGAGCCGGTGACCTTGCCCCCGGCGCCGATGATCCGCTCCTGCGCCTGCTCGCGCGTGAGGTCCGGGAGCGTGCCGGTGATCACGAAGGTCTGGTCGCGCAGCGGGCCCTGGCCCGGCGGCGGGCCCTCCTGCTCCCACCGCAGGCCGTCCAGCCCGGCGATCAGGGCGCGCATCTTCTCGTCGGCGAGCTGGTCGTGGATCAGCTGCGCCACGACCGGTCCGATGCCCTGCGTCTCGGCGATCTGCTCCGGCGTGGCGTCCAGCAGCGCGTCGACCGAGCGGAACTGGGCCGCGAGGTTGCGGCCGGTCACGTAGCCGACGCCTTCGAGCCCGATCGCGAACAGCACGATCCCGAAGGGGCGCTCCTTCGATGCCTCGATCGACCGCAGGAGGTTCTCCGCGCTGGTGTCGCCGACGCGCTCGAGCGCGACCAGCTGGTCCTTGGTCAGCCGGTAGAAGTCGGCCGCCGTCCGCACCAGCCCCTTCTCTTGGAACAGCGCGACCTGCTTCTCCCCGAGCCCGTCGATGTCCATCGCGGCGGCGAAGTGCTTGAGCAGCTGCCACTGGCGCTGGGGGCAGTCGCGGTTCGGGCAGCGGGTGAAGACGCCCGGGCCCTTCTCGGTCGGCGTGTCACAGCTCGGGCACCGCACGGGCGGGCCCGGCACGGCGCCCCGGTCGGGCCGCTCCACCGCGTGCGGCGCGGGAGAGACCACCTGCGGGATCACGTCGCCGGCGCGCAGGACGATCACGTCGTCGCCCACCCGCACGTCCTTGCGCGCGAGGTCCTCCTCGTTGTGCAGCGTCGCGAGCTTGACCGTCACGCCGCCGACGTGCACCGGCTCGAGCTCGGCGAACGGGTGCAGGTCGCCGAACTTGCCCACGTTCCACTGGACGGCGTTCAGCCGCGTGACCGCCGTCGTGGGCGGGAACTTCCACGCGATCGCCCACCGCGGGTCGCGCCCCACGACGCCGAGCCGCCGCTGCAGCTCGACGTCGTCGACCTTCACCACCACGCCGTCGATCTCGAAGTCCAGCGCCCCGCGCCGGTCCTGCCACGCCAGGCACTGGGCGACCACCTCGTCCTCGGACTTCAGCCGCACCACGTCGTCGTTGACCCGGAAGCCGTGGTCGCGCAGCCACTCCAGGCCCTCCCAGTGCGAGCCGAGCGCGAGCCCGTCCGTCACCCCCATCCCGTAGCACCACATGGAGAGCGGGCGCTCGGCGGCCAGCGCCGGGTCGAGCTGGCGGATGGTGCCCGCCGCGGAGTTGCGCGGGTTCATGAACGTCGACAGGCCGGCCTCGGCCCGCCGCTCGTTCAGGCCCGCGAAGTCCGGCAGCGACATGTAGACCTCGCCGCGGACCTCGAGCAGCGGCGGCGTGCCCTCCACCCGCAGCGGGATCGTGGGGATCGTGCGCAGGTTGTGCGTGACGTCCTCCCCGATCTCGCCGTTGCCGCGCGTGGCGCCGCGCTCGAGCACCCCGTCGCGGTAGATCAGCGAGATCGCCAGGCCGTCGATCTTCGGCTCGCACACGAACTCGAAGCGCGGGTCCTCGATGCCCTCGCGCGCGAGGTGCGAGCGCATCCGCCCCACCCAGGCGCGCAGCTCCTCCTCCGAGCGGGCGTTGGCGAGCGAGAGCATCGGCTGCGGGTGCGCGACCTTGTCCAGCCGCGAGACCGGCTGCGCGCCGACGCGCTGCGTCGGCGAGTCGGGCGTCAGCAGCTCCGGGTGGTCGGCCTCCAGCCGGCGCAGCTCGTCGAACAGCGCGTCGTAGGCGTCGTCCCCGATGACCGGGTCGTCGAGGACGTAGTAGCGGTGATTGTGGTGCTCGATCTCGCGCCGCAGCTCGGCGGCGCGGGCCTGCGCCTCGGCCGGGACGCTCACTCGGCCACCTCCTCTGCGGCGCCGGACAGCAGGCGGGCGAGGTTGTACGCCTTCAGCTCGTCGAGCCCGTGCTCGGCGGTGAGGTCGAAGTGCAGCGGCGTCACCGCGATCCGGCCGGCGGACACCGCCGCCAGGTCGGTGCCCGGTTCGTCCTCGTGGACCGGCGAGTCGCCGTAGATCCGGAACCGCCGCCGGCCCTCGGCGTCGGTGTCGACGAGGTCGAGCGCGTCGCGGTAGATCCGCTTGCCCAGGCGCGCCACCTCCACGCCGGACGCCTGGCCGGCCGGTACGTTGACGTTCAGCAGCGTCCCGTCTGGCAGCGGCACGTCGTCCAGCACGTCCACGACCCGCGCGGTGAAGGCGGCCGCGGTCTCGAAGTCGAACGCGCTGCCGAGCCGGAAGTCCATCTCCCGCGCCTGCGACTGCTGGGAGACCGCGATCGCCGGGACGCCGAGCACGATGCCCTCCAGGGCCGCCGCGACGGTGCCCGAGTACGTGATGTCGTCCCCGAGGTTGGAGCCGTGGTTGATGCCCGCGACCACGAGGTCGGGCACGAAGCCGCCCACGAGACCGAGCGCCGCGAGCCGGACGCAGTCCACCGGGGTGCCGTCGCAGGAATACCCGTGCGTCCCGTCCGCGAACGGCACCTCGGTCACCCACAGCGGCCGCCGCGTGGTGATCGAGCGCGCGGTGGCCGACATGTTCTCGTCGGGCGCGATCACCGCCAGCTCGACGTCCGCGAGCGCCACGAGCGCCCGCCGCAGGCTCTGGAGCCCCTCGGCGTGGATGCCGTCGTCGTTCGTCAGCAGCACGCGGAACACGGGCCGGGAGGATAGAGGCGGCCCGGGCCAGAGCGGGTGCCGCGGGCGTCAGGACGCGGTCGTGGCCTGCTCGGGGGCCGGCAGCAGCCCCAGCTGATGCATCATCGCCAGGGCGTTCCAGTACATCGTCCCCTCGATGATGCGGCCCTCGTCGTCGAAGGTCGCGACGGTCGCGCCGTAGGTCTTCGCCGCCCGGCCCGTCGGCGCCGCGCCCATCAGCTCGCCGCGGTGCGTCCCGGTGGCGGTCCACTCCTGCGCCAGCCGGGCGCCCTCGAGGGTCTGCGACGTGACCTCGACCTGGAGGTCCGGGAACGCGGTCATGTAGCCCTGGGCGGCCATCTTCATGGCGTCGCGCCCGTGGAGCGGCATCGGGAGCGCGACGTCGTGCCAGATGACGTCGTCGACGGCGTAGGCCACCACTCCCTCGGCATCGCCACGGTTCCACGCCGCGATGATCTCTGCCGCTCGACCGAGGATGACCTGACGGTCCATGACCGCTCCTTGAATGGGGGGTTGCCGCTCGGCCGACTCTAGTACCGCACGGAGGCCAGGTACAGGCCGTGCGGCGGCGCCGTGGCGCCCGCGTCGCCGCGCGGGCGGCGGCCCAGCAGGCGCTCGAACGCCTTCAGCGTGCGGTGCCCGCCGGCCACCTCGAGCATCGTCCCGACGAGGACGCGGTTCATGTGGCGCATGAACGTGTCCGCCTCGATCCAGAACTCCAGGATGTCGCCGTTGCGGCGCCACTCGGCGCGCAGCACCTCGCGCTCGAACCGCTGGTGGTGCGTCTCGGTGGGCGTGAAGGCCGTGAAGTCGTGTGTGCCGACCAGCGGCGCGGCGCACGCCTCCAGCGCCTCGACGTCCAGCCTGTGCGGCCACCACAGCGCGCGGCCGACCTCCAGCGGGGACGGCGCGGGCCGCGCGAGCAGGCGGTAGAGGTACGTGCGGCTCTTCGCGTCGCGGCGGGCGGAGAAGCCGTCCGGCGCCGCCTCGGCCGCCACCACCGCGATCTCGTCCGGCAGCAGCGCGTTCACGGACCGCAGGCCCGGCGGCGGGCCGTCGTAGGAGACGACCTGGCCGAGCGCGTGGACGCCCCGGTCGGTCCGGCCGGCGACGACCAGCGAGACGTCCTGGCGCAGCACGGTCCGCAGCGCGCGCTCGAGCTCGCCGGCGATCGTCCGCTGCCGCGGCTGGGCGGCCCACCCCGCGAACGGGCCGCCGTCGTACTCCAAGACGAGCTTGGAGACCATATGCGGCTTACTCACCCTCGCAAGCTCGGGTGAGCGCCTTGATTACACGCAAGCTCGGGCGAGCGCCTTGATTAGACGAGCTCTAGATAGACCATCTCGGTCGCGTCGCTCGAACGCGGACCGAGCTTGAGGATCCGGGTGTAGCCCCCGGGCCGCTCGGCGTACCGGGGCGCGATCTCCTCGAACAGCTTGTAGATCACGCCCTTCTCCGGGTGCTGGAGGATCGCCGTCGCCTGCCGGCGCGCGTGCAGGTCGCCCTTGCGCGCCAGCGTGATCAGCTTCTCGATCTCGGGCTTGACCGCCTTGGCCTTGGCCTCGGTCGTCTTGATCCGCTCGTGGTCGATGACCTCGATGCAGAGGTTGGCCAGCAGCGCCTTGCGGTGCGCCGCGTCGCGGGAGAGCTTGTGGCGGTTCTTCTGGTGGCGCATCAGTCCGTGCGGAGGTTCAGCCCGCGCTGGGAGAGGGTCTCGATGACCTCGTCGATCGACTTCTTGCCGAAGTTCGGGATCGCCGCCAGCTCGCCCTCGGACTTGGAGACGAGGTCGCCGACCGTCTGGATCCCGGCCCGCTTGAGGCAGTTGTACGAGCGCACCCCGAGCTCGAGCTCCTCGATCAGGATGTCGTCCATCGGCGAGCCGCCGCCGCGCCCGCCGCCCGCCAGGGCGGCTCCGGTGCCGGCGCCGTTCTCCAGCGCGCCGATGCCGCCGGGGCCGGCGCGCAGCTCCTCGATCCGCTCCTCGTCGGTGAAGATCGAGAGCGAGGAGATGAGGATCTCCGCGGCCTCGCGGAGCGCCGCCTGGGGGTCGATCGAGCCGTCGGTCTCGATGTCGATCGTCAGCTTGTCGAAGTCCGTCCGCTGGCCCACGCGCGCCTGCTCGACCGAGTAGGCCACGCGCCGCACGGGGGAGAAGATCGAGTCGATCGGGATCACGCCGATCGGCTGGTCGGGCGACTTGTTGTCCTCCGCCGGGCGGTAGCCGCGGCCGCGCCCGATCGTGAGGTACATCTCGAGCTTCGTCTTCTTCTCGAGCGTCGCGATGTGGGCGTCGGGGTTGAGGATCTCCACGCCGGAGGGCAGGTCGATGTCCCGCGCCGTGATCTCGCCGGGGCCGGTGACCACGAGCGGCGCCTCGACCTCGGTGGCGTCCGAGTGCATGCGGCAGACCACGCCCTTGAGGTTGAGGACGATGTCCGTCACGTCCTCCGTCACGCCCTTGATCGTCGAGAACTCGTGCGCCACGCCCTCGATGCGCACGGACGTCACGGCCGCGCCGGCCAGCGACGCGAGCAGCACGCGGCGCAGCGAGTTGCCGAAGGTGTAGCCGAAGCCGCGGTCCAGCGGCTCCACCACGAACTGGCCGCGGTTGTCCTCGACCGACTCGGCGGTGATTCGGGGGATCTGGAAGTCGAGCATCAGGGTCCTAACGTCGTCTCAGGTTCGGGGAGCGGAAGGCTGGGGAGGGCGGCGCCGCCGGCTGGCGGCTACTTCGAGTACAGCTCTACGATGAGCTGCTCCTGCACCGGCGCCGCGATCTCCGCGCGCTCGGGCTTGCGCAGCACCTTTGCCGTGAGCTGGTCGTGGTCCGCCTGCAGCCACGCCGGCACCTGCGCCACCAGCTCCGTGGCGTCCCGGATCACCTGCTCGGAGCCGGAGCCCGGCTTGAAGGTGATCACGTCGTTCTCCCGCACCTGGTAGCTCGGGATGTCGACGCGGCGGCCGTTGACCGCCCAGTGGCCGTGGCGGATCAGCTGACGCGCCTGCCGGCGCGAGGCGGCGAATCCGAGGCGCACGAGCACGTTGTCGAAGCGGCACTCGAGGATCCGCAGGAGGTTCTCGCCGGTGATGCCCGGCTGCCGGGAGGCCTTGGCGTAGTAGGTCCGGAACTGCTTCTCCAGCACGCCGTAGTAGCGGCGTGCCTTCTGCTTCTCGCGCAGCTGGACGCGGTACTCGGACTGCTTCTGCCGGCCGCGGCCGTGCTCGCCGGGCGGATACGAGCGCCGCTCGACGCCGCACTTGTCGGTCAGGCAGCGCTCGCCCTTGAGGAACAGCTTCTGTCCCTCGCGGCGGCACTGCTTGCACTGGGGAGATGTATCGCGCGCCATTCGGTGAGTCAGACCCTCCGCCGCTTCCTGGGGCGGCAGCCGTTGTGTGCCTGCGGGGTGACGTCCCTCACGCCGGTGACCTCGAGGCCGGCGGCCTGCAGCGAGCGGATCGCGGTCTCGCGGCCCGAGCCCGGGCCCTTCACGAAGACCTCGACCTTCTGCATGCCCTGGTCGATGCCCTTGCGGGCGGCCGCGTCGGCCGTCACCTGGGCGGCGAAGGGAGTCGACTTGCGGGAGCCCTTGAAGCCGGCGCCGCCGGCGGACTCCCATGCGATCACGTTGCCCTCGCGGTCGGTGAGGGCGACGATCGTGTTGTTGAAGCTGGTCTTGATGTGCGCCTGGCCGATCGGGATGTTCTTCTTGACCTTGCGGCGGCCACGCTGCGGGCGACGGGGAGCGGGCATCTACTTCTTGGTCGCCTTCTTCTTGCCGGCCACCTGCATGCGCTTGGGGCCCTTGCGGGTGCGGGCGTTGGTCTTGGTGTTCTGGCCCCGGACCGGGAGGTTGCGGCGGTGGCGCAGGCCCCGGTAGCTGCCGATCTCCATCAGGCGCTTGACCGCCTGCGAGCGCTCGCGCCGCAGGTCGCCCTCGACCATGTGGTCGGTGTCGATCGCGTCGCGGAGCTTCGCGATCTCGTCGTCGGTCAGGTCGCGGACGTACGTGTCCGGGCTGATCCCGAGCTGGGCCAGCAGCTCGTTCGACGTCGGCCGGCCGACCCCGTAGATGTACGTGAGGCCGATCTCGACGCGCTTGTTCAGGGGGATGTTGACCCCGGCGATGCGAGCCACTGTCCCGCTACCCCTGCCGCTGCTTGTGTCGCGGGTTCTGGCAGATGACGAGAACCCGCCCGTGCCGGCGGATGATCTTGCACTTCTCGCACATCGGCTTGACCGACGGTCGTACCTTCATGGTCCCTTTCGGCTGATGATCCAGACGGGGTGGCTCTGGCGGCCGGGGCGGCCACCGCTACCAGTCCCCCGGACGGGGAAACGTCATCGCACAGCCGGACCGCGCGGCCCAGAGCGCGACCCAGCAGAATAGCAAAGGCATGACCGCGTTCCTCGCGGCCCTGGCGCTGCTCGGGCCGATCCTCGTGCACGACTCCCGGGAGGAGTCGCCGGTCGCCACGGCGGGCGCGTTCGCGGGCACGGTACCGGGCGTGGCGCCGGCTGTCGAGCCGGTGGCCTACGAGCGCCGCGCCGGCCGCTGGCGGCAGTGGTGGCTGGTCTTCGAGCACAACGGCCAGGACCGCGGGATCGTGCGCACCGGGCGCCACGCGGGCGACTGGGAGCTGGTGCAGGTGCGCCTGGACGTGGCCGGGCGGCCGGTGGAGGTCGTCTACGCGCAGCACTCCGGCGCCGAGCGGTGCCCGTGGGCGGCGGTGGAGAAGCGCGGCGGGCGGCCGGTGGTCTACCTCGCGCGGGGCTCCCACGCCGCCTACTTCCGGCCGGGAGTGCGCGACCGCATGTGGCCGGACCCGAACGACGAGGCGGACGGGCGGGGGGCGGTGGTGTCGCCTCGCGTGGAGCAGATCAGCGCCGCCTCGCCGCCGTGGATGCGCTGGCCGGGCCCGTGGGG
>JBOGYU010000132.1:0-10486 GCA_050696935.1 Solirubrobacteraceae bacterium
GCCTTCGACCGCATGCTCCGCGGCGAGCCGCCGGCGGCCGGCGAGCGGCCGGCCGTCCGCGGCGACCGCGAGGCCGTCGCGCTCATGCGCGCGTGGACGCTGCGCGCTCAGGGCGTCTGAACGTCGAGCGTCGACTTCATCGGCCATAGGCCGACACACTCGACAGTCGGCGCAGACCGTCGCCGCGGAGCCGGCGCTCAGGCCGCCATCGACGCCGCCGCGGCGGCGCGCGCCACGGCCTCGCCGTGGACGAGGTGCTCCTCGAGCACCGCGCGGGCGCGGCGCAGGCGGCCCTCCTGGAACACCTCGACCAGGTGCTCGTGGGCCGCGACGAGCGCCGGCAGGTCGTCCGACAGCCGGTCGGCGAGGGACAGGACCAACCGCAGCTCCATCAGCGCCCCCTGGGAGGCGCTGGTCAGATGGTGGGACCCGGCCGAGGCCACCAGGGCGAGGTGGAACGCCATGTCGGCCTCCACGGCGGCGCGGCCGTCGACCGCCACCGCCGCCTCGCCCATCCGCTCGGCGGCCGCCCGCAGCCAGCTCACGTCGACCGGCCGGCGCCGCAGCAGCGCCTCGAGGCCGGCGCCCTCGTACACCCGCCGCGCCGCGTAGATGTCGCCCACGTCCTGCGGGCTGATCCGCGCGACCTCGACGCTCCCGTGCAGCGAGTGGATCAAGAGCCCGTCACGGACCAGCTCGGCCAGCGCGGCGCGTACCGTCGCCCGCCCAGCCCCGGTCCGGCTCACGAGGTCGGCGTCGTGCAGCAGCGTCCCGGGCGGGAGCGCGCCGGAGAGCAGCTCGTCGCGCAGCGCGTCCGCGATCGAGCTCGCCGCCGTCGACCGCTGGAACGGCACGACGCGGCCGACGTGACCGGCCTGTCCCTCCATCTCGCGACCGTAATGCCCCCTCCGCGACCGAGTCAAGGTGGCCTGTCCGAACCTGTGGACAGGCTCATGACCGCAGCGAGCGGGAACCGGGGCCGTGGCGTCCGGAGCGGCACCTAGTCTTCGCTGCCCGTGACCGCCGCCGGCTGCGCCCATCTCCACGTCCACTCCGAGTACTCGCTGCTGGACGGCGCGTGCAAGATCGACCAGCTCGCCGAGCGGGCGGCGCAGTTCGGCCAGCCCGCGCTCGGCCTCACCGACCACGGCGTGATGAACGGCGCCGTGGACCTCTACAAGGCCACGCGCAAGCACGGCATCAAGCCGATCGTCGGCCTCGAGGCCTACTTCGTGGACGACCGCCGCAGCCGCGAGCCCAAGCTCGAGCGCAACCACCTGACGCTCCTCGCGGAGACCGACGAGGGGCTGCGCAACCTGGTCAAGCTCTCCAGCGCCGGCTTCCTCGAGGGGCTGCACCGCGGCAAGCCGGGGGTCGACCTCGAGCTGCTCGCCGCACACGCGGAGGGGGTCATCTGCCTGACAGGCTGCCTCGCCGCCCGGGCGAGCCAGCGGATCGTCCAGGGCAGGCCCGACCAGGCGCGCGCCCACCTGGACGAGCTGGTCCAGGCCTTCGGCCCCGAGGACGTCTACTTCGAGGTCCAGCGCAACGGCCTGAAGGAGCAGGAGCAGGTCAACGAGGCGATCCAGCGGTTCGCCGCCGAGATGGGCCGCCCGCTGGTGGCGACCGCCGACGTGCACTACCTGCGCCGGGAGGACCACCAGCACCACGCCGCCCTGCTGTGCGTGCAGACGAAGTCCACGCTCGCCCAGCCGAAGATGTCGTTCGAGACGAACGAGTTCTTCCTCAAGAGCACCGAGGAGATGGCGGAGGCGTTCGCGGACATGCCGGCCGCGGTCGCGGCCACCGTCGAGATCGCCGACCGGTGCGACGTCACGGTCGAGCTCGGCAAGCAGCTCATCCCGCGCTTCGACTGCCCCGACGGCAAGGACGAGAAGACCCACCTGCGCGAGCTCGTCCAGCAGGGCCTGCGGCATCGCTACGGCGACCCGCCGCCCGCCGACGCGATCGAGCGGATGGAGATGGAGCTCGGCGTGATCGAGCGCATGGGCTTCAACGCGTACTTCCTGATCGTGTGGGACTTCGTGCGCTTCGCGAAGTCCAACGGGATCGCGGTCGGCCCCGGCCGCGGCAGCGCCGCCGGCAGCCTTGTCGCCTACTGCCTCCAGATCACGGACGTCGACCCGCTCCGCTACGACCTGCTGTTCGAGCGCTTCCTGAACGCCGAGCGGGTCTCGATGCCGGACATCGACATCGACTTCTCGGTCCGCGGCCGCGAGCGCGTGATCCGCTACGTGACCGACAAGTACGGCACCGACCGCGTCGCCCAGATCATCACCTTCGGCAAGATGTTCCCGCGCGCGGCCACGCGGGACGCCGCCCGGGTCCTGGGCCACGACTACGGGGCCGGCGACCGGCTCGCGAAGCTGATCCCGGACCCGATCATGGGCCGCTCACCGAGCTTCGACGACTGCCTGCAGCCCGGGGCCGACCTCGCCGCCGAGTACGCGCGCGACCCCACGGCGAAGCAGATCGTCGACGTGGCAAAGGGCCTGGAGGGCATCGTCCGCAACGCGTCCATCCACGCCGCCGCGGTCGTGATCTCCGACCGCCCGCTGACCGACATCGTGCCGCTCCAGCTCGCCGACGCCGGCACCGGCGAGGACGGCGGCAAGCTCTACCGCACGGTCACGCAGTACTCGATGAAGCCGATCGAGGAGATCGGCCTGCTGAAGATGGACTTCCTGGGCCTGCGCAACCTCGACGTGATCGAGGACACGCTGGCGATCATCGAACGCTCGACCGGCCGGCGGATCGACATGACGGCGCTCCCGCTGGACGACGCCAAGACCTACGAGATGATGGCGCGCGGGGACTCGGTCGGCGTGTTCCAGTTCGAGTCCGAGGGCATGCGCGAGGCGCTCAAGAAGGTCGGTCCCGACGAGTTCGAGGACCTCGTCGCGCTCAATGCGCTCTACCGGCCGGGCGCGTTGGACCAGATTCCCGCGTACGCGCGCGGCAAGCGCAGCCCGGACAGCATCACGTACCTCGACGACCGCCTGCGCCCGATCATCCGGCCGACCAAGGGCGTGATCCTCTACCAGGAGCAGTCGATGCAGATCGCCAAGGCGATCGCCGGCTTCTCCGGCCCGCGCGCGGACGACCTGCGCAAGGCGATCGGCAAGAAGGACCGCGAGGCGATGGCCAGGCTCAAGCCGGAGTTCTTCGACGGCTGCCGCGCCTCCGGCACCGCGCCCGACGTCATCGAATGGCTGTGGACGGTCAACGAGAAATCTGCGGACTACTCCTTCAACCGCTCTCACGCCGCCTGCTATGCGCTGATCGCCTACCGCACCGCCTGGCTGAAGGCCAACTACCCGTCCGAGTACATGGCGGCCCTCATCTCCTCGGTGATGGACACCAAGGACAAGGTGCCGTTCTTCGTCAACCAGACGGAGAGCATGGGGATCGAGATCCTGCCGCCGGACGTCAACGAGTCCGACCACGAGTTCATGGTCGTCGAGGGCAACATCCGCTTCGGGCTGGACGCGGTGAAGGGCGTCGGCCACGCCGCGGTCGAGGCGATCAAGCGCGCGCGCGATGGGGGCGGGCCGTTCACGAGCCTGTGGGACTTCTGCGCGCGGGTCGACTGCCGGGCGGTCAACAAGAAGGCGATCGAGGCGCTGATCAAGTGCGGCGCCTTTGGGTCCACCGGCGCCACCCGGCGCGGCATGCTCGAGGTGCTGGAGGCCGCCCAGGGCGCCGGCCAGCAGTCACAGCTCGACGCGCAGATCGGCCAGGGCTCGATCTTCGACCTCGGCGGCGATGACGGTGCCGCGCCGTTCGCGGCCCCCGCTCACCCGCCGATCCCGGCGTACGAGGACGAGCGGACGAAGTTGCTGGAGATGGAGAAGGAGTCGATCGGCCTCTTCATCACCGAGCACCCGCTCAAGCGCGTCCGCGAGGCCCTGCTGCTGAAGGCCGACTGCGGCTGCGCGCAGGTGATGGACCAGCGCGACGGCGAGTGGGTGAAGGTCGGCGGGATGATCACCGAGTCCAAGAAGATCCGCACCCGCAACGGCTCGCAGATGATGTTCGCGACGCTGGACGACCTCGAGGGCAGCATCGAGATCGTGGTGTTCGAGAAGGCGCTCGCCGCCGCGGAGGGCGTGATCGCGGCCGACCAGATCGTGCTCGTCCGCGGCCGCGTCGATCACAAGGAGGCCGGGAAGGTCTGCATCATCGTCCAGGACGTCGAGCGGTTCGACCCGTCGGACGCCGAGATCGAGAAGGCCAAGGAGCGGGCCGCCGTCCTCGCGGCGAGGGCGGAGCCGACCGCGGTCCGCCTGCGGGTCGACGCCGGCCGCCTGGAGGCGACGGTGATCGACGAGCTGCGCGACCTGTTCGAGCGCTACCCGGGCGACGCGGAGTTCGTCCTGGAGATGGAGACCCGCGCCGGCCTTCGCCGCCTCCAGTTCGGTGCCGACTACCGGATCGCCGGCCGCAACGCCGCCCTGCGGGCGGAGCTGGACCGGGTGCTCGGCCCGGCGCTCGCGGCGGCCGAGCCGGTGGCCGCCTAGCGGCCTCGCGCCGCCAGGCCCTCCTCGCGCAGCGCGACGGCGTTCTCGATGTCGACCCGCTCGACCGCCTTGCCGGCGGCGCCCGGGCCCTCGAACACGCACGCCAGCCCCTCGAACCGCGGCTCGGAGAGGAACGCCGCGCAGCCCTCGCGGCCGAGCTCGCCCTCGCCGAGATTGGCGTGGCGGTCGCGGTTCGAGCCCAGGGCGGTCATGGAGTCGTTGACGTGGAGGGAGCCGAGCCGGTCGAGCTCGACGATCCGGTCGAACTCGTCCAGCACCTCGCCGAGCCCTTCCGCCGTGCGGACGTCGTAACCGCTGGCCAGCAGGTGGCAGGAGTCCAGGCACACGCCGAGCCGGCCGTCCCCGCCCGCGCCCTCGATCAGTGCGGCCAGCTCCTCGAACGTGCGCCCGAGCGTCCCGCCCGCGCCCGCCGTGTTCTCCAGGTGCAGCGGGCAGTCCTCGGACTCCGCGAGCGCCTCCGCGATCGTCGCGGCGGCGCGCTCGACGGCGGCGGCGGCGGCGGTCTTGAGCGCCGATCCCGGGTGCAGCACCACCCCGACGGCGCCGAGCGCGGCACCGGCGCGCAACGAGGCGGTGAGCGAGGTGAGCGACTTCGCGCGGAACTCCGCGTCCTCGGAGGCGCAGTTGAGCAGGTAGACGGCGTGGATCAGCAGCGCGTCGACGTCAGACGCCGCCATCGCCTCCCGGAACTCGGCCACCTGCTCGTCGGAGTACACGGTCGGCTTCCACTGCCGCGGGCTCTGGTTGAAGATCTGGATCGAGCGGCAGGCGCGCTCCACGCCCCGCTCGACGGCCTTGGCCGGCCCGCCGGCGGGGGAGACGTGTGCGCCTATGAGCATGGCGGCGGCATGCTAGCGTCGGTCCATGCGGGTACGGTTCCCTCCCTCGCCGACAGGGGCGCTGCACATCGGCAATGCCCGGACCGCGCTCTACAACTGGCTGCTGGCGCGCGGGCAGGGGGGACAGATGGTGCTGCGGATCGAGGACACCGACCGCGAGCGCTCAACGCCCGAGAACGTCCGGCAGATCTTCGACGCGCTGGAGTGGCTTGGCATCGACTGGGACGAGGGGCCGATCCACCAGTCCGAACGCGCGGACCGGCACGCCGAGGTCGTGCAGCGGCTCCTCGACGGCGGTCACGCCTACCGCTCCACCGCCGGTCCCGACGAGGTCAAGGCGTTCAAGGAGCGCCACGGCAACCGCGGCTTCCGCGGCGAGGACGAGGGGCAGGGCGCCGTGCGGCTGCGCTTGCCCGACGAGGGCGCCACGGTGGTGCGCGACGTGGTGCGCGGGGAGAGCGCGTTCGAGCACGCGCTGCTCGACGACCTGGTGATCGCCCGCGCCGACGGCACGCCGGTCTACCACCTCGCCGTGGTGGTCGACGACGCCGACGCGCAGATCACGCACGTGGTGCGCGGGGCCGACCACTACTCCAACACGCCCAAGCAGATGCTGATCCAGCGGGCGATGGGCGCGCCGACGCCGGTCTACGCCCACCTCCCGCTGCTGCACGGGCCCGACGGCAAGAAGCTCGCCAAGCGCCACGGCGCCACCTCGGTGCAGGAGCTGCGCGACCAGGGCTACCTGCGCGAGGCGGTGATCAACTACCTCGCGCTGCTCGGGTGGGGCTTCGACGAGGAGACCACGTTCCACACCGTCGCGCAGCTGCAGGAGCGCTTCAGCCTCGACCGCGTCTCGAAGGCGCCGGCGGTGTTCGACGAGCAGAAGCTGCGCTGGATGAACGGCCGCTACCTGCGCGAGCTCGACGTCGCCGACCTCACGGCGCGGCTCGAGGGCCTCACGGGGCGCACGGGACTGCGCGGTGCGGTGGAGATCGCGCAGGACAAGATCTCGACGCTGGGCGAGTTCTGGCCGCTGACGCGCTTCCTGTTCGAGGGCCCGTCGGACGATCCCGCGGCGCGCGAGCGGGTGCTCGACGCCCCCGGCGGGCGCGACGCGCTGGCGCAGGCGCGGGCCGCGCTGGAGCAGGTCCCGGCCCCCTGGACCCAGGACAGCGTGGAGGTCGCACTGCGCGGCGTGGCCGAGCGCACGGGCCTCAAGCCGAAGCACATCTTCCAGCCATTACGGGTCGCCCTGACCGGAACGACCGTCTCACCCGGTATCTTCGAGACCGTCGCGCTGCTGGGGCGCGACGAGACCCTGGCTCGGGTAGATCATGCGCTCAACGGGAGAGGCAGTTGAACCGGCGGGAGCCCGGACCGGGCGCCGGCGGCGGCTCAACGATGCGTCGGGACCTGCCGATAGGGCTTGAAGGCCGGACCATGCCAGGCCAGACGCCCCCTGATCCCCCTTCTGCCACGACCGATGAGTCCACGATGACGCCTCCCGCGTCCCCCGCCAGCGCCCCCGAGGCGTCGCGCGCCCAGGCGGGCAGCCGCGAGCCGTACGCGGTCGTCGGACGCTCGCGCAACGAGGGGCACGGCAAGCGGCTGACCGCCGCCTTCGAGGCGCTCGAGGTCTTCCCGGCCCTCGCCGAGTCGCGCAACCGGCTGCTCGCGCTGATCTCGGAGGAGCGGCCGTCGATCGGCGAGGTCGTGCGCGCGATCGAGTCCGACGTGGCGCTGGTCATCTCCGTCCTGCGGCTCGCCAACGGGCTCGACTCGCCGCGGCGCGGCCAGGTGGAGTCGATCGTCACCGCCGTCGAGGTGCTCTCGCCCGAGGCGGTGCAGGCGCTGGCCGCGAACGCCGAGACATTCGAGTTCTTCGAGCGCGGCAAGACCTGGGACGCGGCGCCGGAGCGCTTCCGGCTGCACGCCGTCGCGGTCCAGCGCGCCGCCGATCGGCTCGCGGCCGCCTCCACCTACCCCCACCGCGACCGGCTGCTGGTGACCGCGCTCCTGCACGACGTCGGCAAGCTCGTCCTCATGCACGCCTATCCCGGCTATCCGCGCCAGGTCCACGGGCCCGCGCGCACGCCGGAGGAGCGGCTGCACTACGAGCGCCGCGAGCTGGGCGTCGACCACGCGCTGGTCGGCGGCGTGCTCGCCCGCCGCTGGAACCTGCCCAAGGCCGTCGCCTCCGCGATCGAGCGCCACCACGCCGAGGACGCGCACGGCGACAGCGCATTCGTCCGGCTGGCGGACATGCTCGCCCACTACTCGCAGGGCTCGCCGGTCTCCTCCACGGAGCTCCTGAAGGCCGCCCGCGCCGTCGACTTCGGGCCGTCGGAGCTGCGCGCCGTCCTCTACGACCTGCCGTACCCGAGCAAGGACCGGCCGCGCTCGGTCGAGCCGTGCCCTTTGTCGGGGCGCGAGCTCGAGGTGCTCAAGCGGCTCGCCAAGGGCATGGTCTACAAGCAGATCGCGTACGAGCTCTCGCTCTCCACCAGCACGGTCCGCACGCACCTGCACAACATCTACGGCAAGCTGGGTGCGGTCGACCGCGCCCAGGCCGTGCTCCACGCTACCGAGCGCGGCTGGCTGTAGCGCCCGGCGGTGCGCAGGCCGGCGGCCGCAGCGGGCAGCGCACTGTTCTTCGCGCTCGTGCCCGGCGTCGTCGCCGGCCTGGTGCCCGGCCTGCTCACCGGGTGGTGGGAGGACGGGCCGTGGTGGGGGCCGCTCCGGGTCGCCGGCGTCGTACTCGTCGCCGCCGGGGCCGCGGTGCTCGTGCACTCGTTCGGCCGCTTCGTCGTCGAGGGGCTGGGCACCCCGGCGCCGGTGGCCCCGACCGAGCGCCTGGTGGTCGGCGGTCTCTACCGGCATGTCCGCAACCCGATGTATGTGGCGGTCACGGCGGCGATCGCCGGACAGGCGCTGATCGTCGGCAGCGCCGCGCTGGCGGCCTACGGCGCGGCCATCTGGGCGGCGTGCGCCGCGTTCGTGCGGCTGCACGAGGAGCCGGCGCTCAGCCGCCGCTTCGGCGCTGGCTACGACGCCTACCGGCGCGCGGTGCCGGCCTGGCTCCCGCGGCTGCGACCGTGGCGGTGAGCGCCCGCACGCCGGCGCGCGAGCGCGTACGCGATCGCGACTCCTGTGGCGTCGATCGCGACGTCGAGCGGCGAGCCGTAGCGGCCGTCCACGAACGACTGGTGGAACTCGTCTGACGCGGCGTAGGCGAGCGTGATGCCGGCGGCGGGGCCGGCATTCCGGTAGCCGACGGCGCGCCACCACAGCCACCACAGGAGCCCGTACTCGACCATATGTGCGCATTTGCGCAGGATCGTGTCCCACGTTCCCAGGCCGGTGCTCAGGTCCGGCTGCGCGGAGAACGCGAAGATCGCCGCCATCAGGAGGATCGGCGGACCGAACCGGGAGAGCAGGGTCATCGACCGCGGATGGTGGCAGGATGGGTGCCGATGCTCTCGATCACCACCAAGTCCCCCTACGCGGTCCGCGCGCTCGCCGAGCTGGCCCGCAACGGCGCCGGCGGCCCGGTCCCGATCGGCGAGCTGGCCCGCCGCCGCGACATCCCGGTCCAGTTCCTCGAGCAGCTCTTCGCCGCGCTGCGTCGCGCGGGCGTCCTGAAGTCCCAGCGCGGGGTCAAGGGCGGCTACTCCTTCGCGCGCGACCCGTCGGACGTGACGGTCCTCGAGATCGTCGAGCTGCTCGACGGCTCCTTCGGCGCGGGAGCCCAGTCCGTGTTCGCCGAGGCCGCCGCGGCAGCCCGCGCGATCCTCGAGGGCACGACGATCGCGGACATCGTCGAGCGCGAGAACCGCGCCGCCGGGGCGCACATGTACTACATCTAAGGGGCCATGCGCGTCCATCCCGTCGTCGCCGTCGCGTGCTCGGCCGCTGTCGCCGGTGGCTGCGGCGGGGGTGGAGGCGAGCCGCGGGCCGCGCGGGCCGCGGAGCCGGTGGCGCTCTCGGTGAGCGCGCCGGTGGACATGGCGGTCGTGCGCGCCGACGCGGTCGACGTTCGGGGGTCGGTGGAGCCGGCCGGCGCGGTGGTGCGGGTGGCCGGCGACCGGGCCGAGGTGAGCGGCGGGGCGTACACCGCCTCGGTGGCGCTCGAGCCGGGCGTGAACGTGATCGACGTGATGGCCACGGCGCGAGGGCGCGAACCCGCGATGACCGCGTTCCGCGTAACCCGCGAGCTGCCCGTCGCGGTGCCGGATCTCGGCGGGCTGGAGGTGTCCGACGCGCAGGAAGAGGTCGCGGCGGCGGGGCTCGAGCTGGAGGTCGAGGAGGGCGGCGGGCTGCTCGACGAGCTGCTGCCCGGCGAGCCGGTCGTGTGCGAGCAGGAGCCGGAGGCCGGCGAGGAGGTCGGCCGCGGGAGCACCGTCGAGGTGGTCGTCGCGCGCGGGTGCTGACTCAGGAGGTCGGGGCGCGCGGGTGCCGACTCAGGAGCTCGGGGTGGCGGCGATCAGCTCGATCCGCGGGATGCCGCGCTCGCGCACGACGCCGAACACGATCGTCCCCTCGTACGTGTCGCGGCCCTCGCGGTCGACCCGGTAGCTGCCGCTCGCCCGGCCGGCCCGGCCGCCGGTGACCTCGAGGTCCTCGAGCTCGTATCCGAGCACCTTGCCGTCGAACTGGCGCTCGTACTGGTCGACGATCTGGGCCCGGCCCTGGGAGCGGCCGCCGGGGAGGACGCGCACGACGTCGCGGGTGACCGAGCGGCCGAGCGCCGCCGGGTCCTCGGCCGCGTAGGCGTCGGCGAACGTCTGCGCGGCGTCGCGCACCTCGTCCTCGCTCAGCGGGCCGGTCCGCGCCGCCGAGCCGGCGGGATCGCCGAAGATCTGCCCCGCGACGAGCCCGAGGGCGACGAGCCCGAGGAAGAGCGCGACGCCGGCCGCCACGGGCCGGGCGCGCCGGCGGCCGTGGAAGACCCGCGGCCGCTCGTCCGCCATCACCGCGGTCTCGTCCGCGCCCATCACCGCGGTCGCGTCGCCGTTCGTCGCGCCCGCCGAGCCGGGTGCGGCGGGCCCGCGGGCGACGCTGCGCTCGGACTCGGTCACCGGC
>JBOGYU010000133.1:0-10447 GCA_050696935.1 Solirubrobacteraceae bacterium
TGTCAGCGCCCCCGGCCCGCAGCCCACGTCGAGCACCCCCTGGCCCGGGCGTATACCGGCCGCCGCGATTAGCGCGGCCGCCAACTGGGAGCCGTAGCGGCCGATGTGCCGGTCATACGCAGCGGCCGACGTGAGAAAGGTGGCCGCTCCCGGAGCCTCGCTCACGCCCGCCAGTCTCTGCCGATGAGCCTCATGAGTCAACCCGTGAGGCTCGGAATCCTGCGCCGTCGCTTCGCTTCGCGCCGTCGCGCAGCTCGCGCGCTTGCGCTCTGGACGACGAGCGAGCGTCTCGGCTCGGGCAGCCCAAGATGACCGCTCCGGACGAGGAGCATCCGCGCGGCCAAGCCTCTCCTGGCCCGGCTCTTGCATAGGCAGAGCGTGGGCGCGCTGACCGGCCGTGCCGCGTTCCCTCTCATGGCCTCCGCTCTCGCAATCGCCTGGAAGCACACGCGGACGCACGGACCTGCCCGGCACCGCTCCCTGTGCCTCGAACCGGCATTACGGCTACGTAAGGTCCGGCTCCTCGCTGCGCCGGCGCTGATCGTCCAGGCGCGCCGGCGGCGGCCCTAGCCACCGGGAACAACGGATGGCGCCTGGTCGAACGACACGGTGTGCCGCTCGAACTGCTGGTCCAAGCCGGGGATCGCGAGCCGCCACAGTGCCCGCCAGTAGAGCCGGCTTCTCAGCTCCCACACCCGCCCTTCGCGCGCACGGAGCCGAAGCCGCTCCTCGACGGGAACGCCGCCGCGCAGCCGTCTTGTCCGGCTCAATCCGCCTTCGAGGACCGCGGCGACGAAGTCACCGAACTCGTCGTCATTCACGTACCCGTGGTACTCGCCGACCGGGCTCCTGAGATACGAGTAGCCGTCCCCGTGACGCACCTCGATACAGACATCGGCGTCAGCGCTGTGCGGGAAGCGAAAGTAAGCAGCCCGATACTCGGGGTCGGCGTCGACGGTCACCACGCTGGGTTCGAGGTACGCGACACGAATGTCGCGGACGACCCTCCGGACGGCTCTGATCGCGTCGATGACGTCGCTGTTGTGCTCGTCGTCGGAGGTCACGATGTCGTCGAGAGGCGTCCAAGTCATCGCGCGGCGGTCACTACGACGCGGCGGGCGGCGATGCCTGGACGATTCCCGCTGCAAGTCGGTCGAGCAGAGGTCGCGCGGTCGGACTCGTTCTTCGGCACCGAGGCCGAACGTTCCCGCGCGACGCCGCTCGCTACCGCTTTTCCACGCAGCAACGCCATCTTGGTCGTCGAAGCGGATGCTTCCGCTTTCGCCTGAGGCTGTCGCATAAATCCGCCGGGTGCGTGCGCCTCCCACGAGCGGGCTCAAATGGGCCGTTCTAAGGGCTTGTGAGAAGGCTCCGAGACGAATCAGTCGCCGGGAAACGCGCCAGGCCGCCGCACCGCCGATTATGCGACAGCCTCCGCGACATGGACAAGTGATGTCCACGGCGTTCCGCGAGGACGCCGACTCGCCAGCCGTCCTCGGGACAGCGGCGGCGTTGGGACGAACCGTTGCGGGCCAGGGGTCCACGGATGCGCCAGAGCTCGATCTCATTTGCGCGTGCTCGTCGTGCGCTCTTTAGGAGTCCGTCCGGGAGTCGTTTGGCAGGACTTCCCCAGCGAGAAGCTCCGAGCTGATACCTGCAGTAACGCGGCTTGGCGTGATCGCCCGAACCAGCAGCGGCCCACCCCAGTGGTCTCGCGTCGCAGGGCCATGGAGCCCGGCGCGCTTCGTCTCGAGGGCCGCCTCCAGCAGCGATTGCGCGCGCTGCGTGGGCGCACAGCCCATGGGGGAACTGCGTCACGTCGACGTGCTGGTTCGACGCATCTGGTCGCCGCCAGGCGTGCGCTCAGCAGGCCTGGAGCGAGACAGCGGGCCGCCATCGGTGGGCCGGTCTCGAGCGGTTGCCTTCACGTCTGGATCGGAGTAGCGTCGGAAGGGCAGTCAGACGTCGTTGCAGACGGCGGCAGCGACCGTTTGGACGGGATTGCGCTCGGACTCGGCCCGGTGCTCCGGCCGACAGCGCTGCCCCGACTCCCTCGACTCGGCTGGGGGCACGCGATGGAATCGCATTTGGACATCGGACACGAGCTTGTCCTGGAGGGGCTGAAGGACATCGTGTTTCCGCTTCGGCGTAACGTCAGTGGGACGTACCGGAACGTCACGCCTGCGGGCTCTGGCACGATCCTCGAGCTCCGCGTCGATGTCGACGGGCGCAGGCCGCAGCAGCGCCTGAGCGGCGACCTCTACTTCCACTTCCACTTCTGCGGCCCGATCACGCTCTACGGCCGGTCGTTCGTCGTCGAGAACCTGACCATCGACCACGAGCCGCATGAGATCTCGATCTCGGGACCGGTCGTCTACTACCAGGACCCGGCCAACACCGCGGACTCGATCCGCGTGGAGATCCCACGAGCCAGTCTCTTCGCTCCCGCGCCGGCGGCGTGCGTCCACTGGCTAGCGCTCGGGAAGATCGTGGCGACCTACGCCTGCCCAAAGATCTCCGAGTACTTCCGGACGGCGACGCTCGAGGTCGACCGCTTCCAGGGCACCGTCTTCCCTCCCGGGATCGATCCCGACATCGACCCGTCCCCGAGCGGCCTGCCGAGCTCCGTCAGCGTGCGGACCGTGTTCCAGCGCTCGGGCATCGACCTCACCGTCCATCACGACGACCTGCTCAACGACCCGGAAAGCGCGGACCCCGGCGACAACTGGAGCGAGGCCGAGCTGCACGACCTGATGGAGGCGCGATTCGACCGCTTCGCCAACACGCTGCACTGGAACACGTACGGCGTGATCGTCCCAAGGTTCGGCGACCCCAACTACAACTCCGGCTACTACGGGACGATGTTCGACTGGGGCGGCTGGCAGGTCGGCGACACGTATTTCCGCCAGGGCTGCGCGCTCGCCGAGGAGGCGACGCGGGGACGCGAGGTCGGCACCCTGTACGACTCCTCGGACAAGAAGGACCGCCTGCTGCTGGAGACCTTCATCCACGAGGTGGGTCACTCGTTCAACCTCCCGCACGCCTGGCAGCGCGGAACGAACGCCGACAGCGCATCGGAGTCCTTCATGAACTACCCGTGGGGGTACACGGGCGGGTCGGGTGGCGAGACCGAGTTCTGGTCGAACTTCCGCTGGGAGTTCGACGACGTCGAGCTCGTCTGGATGCGGCATGCCGACCGAAGGGACGTGATCTTCGGAGGGCGTGACTGGATCGGCAACAACCTCAGCGCGTACAGCCGGGCCGAGATCGAGCGCTCGCACGCACCGCTCGAGCTGACCGTGGAGAGCTCGGAGGTGTTCGACTTCGGCGTCCCTGTGACCCTCCAGCTAGGGCTAGGGCTCGTGAACGCCTCGGCCTCGCCGGTCTCCGTGGTCGACCAGCTGCAGCCCGAGGACGGCCTGACGCGGGTCTTCATCGAGCGCCCGAACGGCGACATCGTCGAGTTCGTGCCTCCCGTCCTCCGGCACAAGGCGCCACCCGAGCTCAAGGAGCTCGGCCCCGGCGAGGCGGCCTACGAGTCGATCCAGCTCAGCTACGGCGCTAAGGGACATCAGTTCGCCGACCCGGGCGAGTACCTCATCCGGATCCTGGTGCCGTGCTTCCCGTTCGGCTACATGGTCGCCCGGGCGCACCGGATCAGGATCGCGGCGCCCGGAAGCCGCGCGAGTGAGAACCGCGCCCACTTGCTCAATGGCTACCCGGCCGCCAAGTTCATGTACTTCGGCGGCTCGCGGCGCTACCCGGAAGTCGTCGGCCGGCTCGAGGAGGCGGTGGACCGGTACGCGGAGACGGACCCGATCGCGGTGCGCCACATCCAGTACGCGCTCGGGCGCGACGCTGCCAGGAAGCACAAGAACGTCGAGGTGAAGGACGGCCGCCGAGTCGTCGTCGCCAAGGACCCCGACCTCAGGAAGGCCGTCGGACGCCTGGACGCGGCCCGCTCGCCGCTCAAGGCGCGCGATGAGCACGCACTCGACGCGCTCACGCTCTCCGACGCGGCGATGCGGCTCGCGGCCTGCCACGTTGAACACGGGCAGAACGAAAAGGCGGCGACGGTCCTGGAGGAGACCGCCAACGAGTTGAAGTCCCGGTCGGCGCCGCCTGTGGCCGTCGACAGGGTCACGCGGGAGCTCACGACCGTCCGGAAGGAGAAGCGCCCATCGCGCAAGCGGAAGGCATAGCTCCCCGTCCGGCGTTCCCCCATCGAGGTGACCGAGCTACGGCAGCGTCCCGCCCTAACGCGGCACGGCTGGTCATGATGAGTCCCGCCCCTTTCGTTCCGAGCGCATGGAAGGCTCGCGCACTTCTGCTTCGCGCGAAGGGGAGCGGCGAGTCCTGGCGGGGCAGGATGCCGCTAGGCGCCGGCCTTTGAGGCTCGAGCTTGCCGGTTCGTGTGTGCGATCTCGACGTGGCCGCCGGGTCTGACCCGCCCGACAGTGCGCGTGCGGGCCGACTTGGGGCGGGTTCGGGTGCGGGGGCGCAGGCTCGATCGGTGCTTGGCGCGGGATGATGTTGTGATGGAGCCGATCGTTGCGCTGCTCGACCCGCCGGGCAGCGGCAAGGGGACCCAGGCAGTGCGCCTGTGCGAGCGGCTCGGGTTCGCCTCGCTCGCCACCGGGGACCTGCTGCGCGTGGCGCGCGCGGCGGGCACCGATCTCGGGCGCCGCGCGTCGGCGTACATGGATCGCGGCGACCTCGTGCCGGACGAGTTGATCGTTGCGATGGTGCGCGACGCGATCGAAGGCCTCGCCGGCAAGCCGATCCTGCTCGACGGCTTCCCACGGACCGTGGCGCAAGCGGACGCGCTCGCGGGCGCGCTCGAGGACCACGGGCGGAACCTGACGGCGACGATCCTCATCGACGTGCCCGATGACGTGGTCGTGGAACGGATCAGCGGCCGCCACGAGGGACGCGAGGACGATCGGCCCCAGACGGTCCGGGAGCGCCTGCGCGTCTACCACCGCGAGACGGAGCCGCTGGCTGCCTACTATCGCGAGCGTGGTCTGCTGCGGCGCGTGGACGGCGCGCACGACACCGACGCCGTCGCGGAGGACGTCCGCGCCGCGCTGGATTGAGGCTCCGCCGCTGCATTCCTGGATGGTGCCGCCGGCGCTCCCAACCCCGACGCGCATAGGACGAACCCGCTCTCGGGCTCTGGGCACCCGTTGCTCAAATGCGCGATCGCTTCCGCTTTCCTCGACACGGGGCAGCGAGACGACTCGATCGGACCGGCGTCGAGCACTGCTGCTTGGAGACACGAGGAGTAGCGCAGGGGCCGGGCGCTCGTCGCGGGTGCTGCCAGGCGAACGCGATAGCGGGCGTCATTCGTCGCCATTCGCGAGCAAGGGAGGTGGACGCCTGTGGCGACCGAGTCGTGGCCGCTCAAGGATCGTGCGTCCACCCGTGCTTCATGTCGGAGGTAGGGAGGATGCCGGGTGCGAAGTCCGAGCCATGGAGGCTGCCGTCACGGATGTCTCGCCCGGTCACCGAGCCGTCAACCAGGTCCCTTCCGGTCACTGAGGCGTTCGCGATGTCCTGCCCTCCGAGCGACCCGTCGTGCACGTCGTTGGTAGATAGCGACCCGTCGCGGACATCTTGACCAGTTAGTTCGGCTGGAGTAGCGAAGAGCCGGCATGGCGTGGTGCTTGTCTCTGTGCCGACGCTCACCTGGGCAACCACATCCGACGGGATCGCGTGCAATCTACGAGGGCCGCGGTGAGAGTCACCGACGTAGACACGGTTGTCGGTCTGCGTGACGAAGATCCCCGTCATCGGCGACGCTTGCGCTGCGTCAGCCGGTCTGAAGCACACGCGCGCCTCCGGGAGACGGATCGCCGCGTCGACCGTGATGATCATTGGGACCGTCGCGACGGCGAACAGCCCGGCGCGGAGAAACATCGAGCTCTGGCTCGTCCACATGTCGTCCCCGCGCTCACGTATACGTGCGCGGAGATGAACATATCCAGCCGTCACGAGTGCTCCGATCACGACCGGCGCGACGAGCGCGACATGCGACGTCTGCAAACCGTCATACGTGGCAATCGAGACGGCGAGGCCAGGCGCTGCCGTCAGAAACGCACCCGCGACTATCGTGCCGACAAGCCGTAGCCTGTCGCGGCCGTGTGCCTCGTTGAACCGCACGTAGTGAGATTTGGGGTCCAAGATGCGAGTGGTGATCCACACGAGGAACGCCGCGCCGAGGAGAATCGCGGGCGCGAAGACCTGCACGAGCCCGATGGTGATCGCCGTCTCCTTGGGTATCGATCCGACAGCCGCGAACGGTGGAAGCCGCTCGAACCAGAGGCGCAGGCCGACGATCAGCACACCGCTGACGTAGATCAAGCCCACGAGCGACGCGCCAAGGGCGACGAGATCGCGGATCTGCTGGACAGCGCCAGGCGTTGTCTGCTCGTTCATGCCGCCGACACTCTCGCAATCACCGACTCATCGCAACGACGTCCCGGTCACCCGCCGCCGCGATCGCCCTGGCGACGACCGCGGACTGCGAACCCCTTGTCGTCCTCCTCCGCAGCGCCTTCGCTGTCGCTTCGCGCGAATCCCGACACCGCGACCGGGCCGATCAGGCGCAATCGCCTTTCGATCACGGTCCGGCAGCCCGCCGGCCGGCGTGGACGCCCGGACGCTGTCGCGGTGCCGCCTGGGTATCGTCTGCGTTGAGCGGGCCATGATGACGATCATCACCCACGTCGCTCTCAAAGAGGGCAGTGAGCCCGAGTGGGATGCGATCATGCGTGAGCGTGTGGACGCGGCCCGCGGCCAGGCGGGATGGTTGGGTGGTCAACTGCTGATCCCGCTCGCCGCGCTGAACGAGCGGCTCATCGTGGGGACGTGGGCGTCGCGCGCCGACTGGGAGGCGTGGCACGAGGACGAGGCGTTCAACGAGACGCGGGAACGTCTTAACGAGCTGCAGGTCGAGGAGCGCGAGAGCACATGGCATGAGGTGCTCGTCGACGTGCGCGCCGACGCCGGCTCAGCCGGCGCTTGAGCCCGCACAACTGCGTCGGGCGTGCAAGCAAGCGTGGCGTCGCCGGATGTCGCCGCTTGCGCCTCGCGCGATCCGCAGGAGTGCTGCCGTTGATCGACGTCCGCCGGTGCGGCCGTCTGGCGACGGCAGCTTCGGCCCTTGACCGACGGGTGCGGGTGATGGTGTCCGAGGGGTTGGTGGAACACTTCGCTTGGTGGACGTCGCGGACATCGAGTTGCGCAAGGTGACGTACCGGCTGTTCGTCGAGCAGGGCCGTGCGCCGACGGCTGATGAGGTCGGTGGGGCGGTTGGAGCGACCGTCGACGAGGTTGAGCGAGGCTGGCGCCGGTTGCACGACGCGCATGCGCTGGTCTTGAACGGCGCCGGGACGGAGCTGCGGATGGCGAACCCGTTCTCGGCCGTGCCCAGCGCGTACCGCGTGGAGGCCAGGGGGCGATGGTGGTACGCGAACTGCGCCTGGGACGCGTTCGGGATTTGCGCGGCCCTGCAGGTCGACGGACGGATCGAAACCTCGTGCGCGGACTGCGGCGAGGCGATCGCGGTCGGCGTGCGTGATGAGCGCCCGGACGACGAGAGCCTGCTCTTTCACTGCCTGGTCCCGGCCCAGCAGTGGTGAGAGGACATCGTCTTCACCTGAAGCACGATGAATCTCTTCCGGTCGGAGGAGCACATCGACCGGTGGCTCGCAGGCCGGGCGCGGGGCGCCACGCTGCCGGTCACCAAGCTCAGCGAGCTGGCTCACGCCTGGTGGCGCGACCGCCTCGCGCCAGACTGGCGCCCGCACACCCGCGACCAGAACCAGACGATCCTCGATGCGCTTGGGCTGACCGGTCGCTTCTGGCGCCTCCCGTGACGAGGCGGCCGCAGCACCGGCACGCGAGGACGCCACGTCGATGGCCACCGGCGTCGTTGCCGGGGCCGAGGTTCCCTGCTGCATTGCGCGACGAGCAGCGTCCCCGGCAGCTCGTCTCACCGCGGTAGGGATGTGCTGACCGGGATCATGGGCTGGCGGCGGGCATGGACGGTGTCGATGATCTCGGCGTTGTCGATGCCCTGTAGGTAGACCGACGTGATGCCGAGGTTGCTGTGGCCGAGTTGGCGCTGAATGACGATGAGCGGCACGCCCTCGCGCGCGAGCTCGACGGCATGCGCGTGCCGGAGTTGGTGCGGCGCGAAGCGGCGCCGGACAGCCGCGCGAGCAGCGGTCCGGCGCAAGTCCGCTCGGGCGGCGGCGCTTGACCAGTGCCGGCCGCGTGTCGGACCGTTAATGACGCAGAACAGCGGCCCGACCGGCAGTTGGAGCCGTTGCTCGAGCCAGGGGTGCAGCTCCTCCCAACCCCAGGCGTCCATGCCGACCTCTCGACGCCGACCTCCCTTTCCTCGGCGGACGAGCAGGGCGCCCCGTCGCTGATCGAGATCAGCCTCGGCCAGCGCAAGTGCTTCCTGGATGCGCAGTCCCGCTCGCCACAGGATGACGATCAGCCCGCGCAGCCTCCGGCCGTGCGCGTCGTCGCCGGCGGCGCGCATGACGGCGACGATCTCTTCCACCTTCGGCGGATCAGCCGGGGGGCGCAGACCCTTGTTGCCCGGCGGTCGACCGGCGTGAAACCCTGGCATGGTCGCGGGCGATCGACGTCGGTCAGCGCGGTCGAGCAGTAGCTCGGACATGACCCCTCCTCGGGCTCGCAGCAGAAGCCCGAGAATCGCCTGGCCAGCGCGCCGATGCGAGACGCTGATGTGCCGCTGCCGCTGCCGCTGCCGCTGCGGCTGCCGCTCCGGCGACGAAGCGACAGCCACTCGCGAATCCGCCGGACTATCGCGCATGCCTCGAAGGAGCACTCCGCACCCGACCCGGCCGCCATCGCGCGGCTTCTATTCGCGCACAGAGGCCTTGGTCAGAGGTCGCGGCACTGGTCCTCCTTGTTCCCCTCGACCACGTTGTTGCCGCCGTCGGGCGTGGGGTTGTTGCTCTTGCACTGCAGGTTGCCGTCGACCCGGTTGCGGCGGACCTCGAACCTGCCGTGGTTGCTGAAGAGCTGTATGTCGCCGTTGACGGTGTTACGCAGCAGTCTGCCTCCGCCGCCTTGCTTGAGCTGGATGCTGCCGCCGATCCGGGAGCGAATGACCCTGTCGCCGATCTTGCGGTGGCGAACCACGACACGCTCGTGGTTCTCCGCCTGGATGTTCCCGCCAACGCGGACGCCCTTGGCCACAAGCGCGGCATCTTCTTCGACCAGGACGTTGTCATCGACGCGGGTGCCGATCAGCGTGCAGGTCCTCCCGGAGGGTACGACGACGTTGCCGTCGATCGACGCCGCACCGATCGTGCCGGAGCATCGGCGGTCGTCGGCGTGGGCCGGGGGAACCGCGAGGACCGCTGCGGCGAGCGCAACGGGTAGTGCAACGGCGTGACGCTTCATGCTGGTCCTCCTCGACGCTGACTAGCCCATCCTCGCCGCAACCTGTGAATCGGCCATGAGGACTCGATGAGAGGCCTCTTATCGTCGCAGATAGTGCTTGGACCGGCGCGACTACGCCGATTGCGGATATCGCCTTCGCCTGCAAGGAGCGGCCTGCCGGGGAGAGCTGCGTGCTGCTCCTCGTGCCTCCAAGCGACAGTGGGCTACGCCGACTTCCCTCCATGCAGCGGTCCTGGCCTGTGCAGCCGTGGCTGGTTAGGCGGAAGCTCGGCCACGCGCTCGTCGAGCCAGTCGTCGATGGTGGCCTCGAGCTCTGATCGTGCCTCCGGCGTGGTCGTCTCGAAGTCGATGAACTGGCGCCATCCCTTGGCCAGCGCGTCGGGCGTTGTGGCATCCGCGCCAAGCATCAGCGCCGGAATTGCGATGCTCTTCTCGTCGCTCTTGGCCCAGTAGAAGCTCGATGCCACTACCTGGAGCTGATCGTCGAGTGAGGAGACTCCGGGCGGCTCCAAGGGACGCCGGAACCCGCTCCGTGTACGACTGGCGCAGTGACCCCGAAGCCGCTCGACCGGAAGTCCACCGTGATGGATCCGAGAGGATCGAGCGGTCGATGGTCTGCGATGGCGCCGACCCATGTCTTACCGCGCTGAGTACCCCCAAGGACGAACGCATGGGGAATTCCATAGTCCCGGCACCGAAGTCCTAGGCGATTCGTTGCCGCTTCGGCCAGGAGGCGGATGACGTCCATAAGCGCGAGCCGCTTCCCTAGCAGAATGCTGTGGACCCATTCCGATAGGTGCTGTCGGCCAATGTACGCGAGGCCCGCGTAACCGATCAACGCGACTCCGTCGGTGCACCACACCGACACGTGCTTAGCCCGGAACGTGCAGTAACGACCGCGCCCCCGGCGGGCGGGGGCGCGGAAACGTCCGGTTGAGCAGCGATTCTTCGGCTTGTCGACGGTCGAAGATCGAGCTTGGGGGTTCACCTTGAGGGTGAT
>JBOGYU010000134.1:0-10316 GCA_050696935.1 Solirubrobacteraceae bacterium
CCTATGAGGGGCGCGACGACCGCGCGGCGCCGGATCGGGTCCGCGACCTCGCCACCGGCCGCGCCGGCGACAAGGGCGCGACGCTGGACCTCACGCTCGTCGCGCGCGACGCGGCGGCCTACGAGCGGCTCGAGCGCGTGCTGACCGCCGAGGCGGTCGAGCGCGCGCTGGCGCTCGGGCCGGTCCGCCGCTACGAGGTCCCCGGGCTGTGCGCCCTGAAGTACGTCCTGCCCGAGGCGCTCGGGACCGGCGTCTACTCCTCGCTCCGCGCCGGGATGCACTGGCAGAAGGCCGCGATCGGCATCCTCCTGGACTTCGAGTGCTGATAAGGTCCTACCTTATGCGAGGCACCACCAGCTTCCGGCCGATCGAACGCCGCCGGGCGTTCGAGGAGGTCGTCCTGCAGATCGAGGAGGCGATTGCCGCCGGGGACCTGCGGGCCGGCGACCGGCTGCCCTCCGAGCGCGAGCTGGCGGTCATCTTCGAGGTGAGCCGCAACTCGGTCCGCGAGGCGCTCCGGATCCTCGAGGCGTTCGGGGTGATCGCCGCGCGCCAGGGGCGGGGCCCGGACGCCGGCTCGGTCGTCACGGCGGTGGAGCGGAACGGGCTCTCGGGGATGCTCCGCCTGTACGCAACCGTCCTGCGGATCCCGCTCCAGGACCTCGTGGACGTCCGCGTCGCGCTGGAGGCGATGAACGCGCGGGCGGCCGCCGCGCAGGACGGCGCGGACCGGGTCGCCGACCTGGCTCGGGAGATGGCCCCGGGGCTCGACAAGGACGCGTTCCTGCGCCTGGACACCGAGTTCCACGTCGCGCTCGCGCGCGCCTCGGGCAACTCCCTCGCGCCGCTGCTGATGGAGGCGCTGCGCGAGGCGATCGCGCGCGAGATGCGCCGGGGCTTCGACACGCTCGAGGACTGGCCGGGGACCCGCGACCGGCTCGCGGCCGAGCACGTCGAGATCGCCGAGCTCGTCGCGGCCGGCGATGCCGAGGCGGCCGCCCTCGCCGTCGAGCGCCACGTCCGCGACTTCTACCGACTGCTGCTCGAGGGGCAGGACCGAACATGAACGACGAGCCGATCCGCGTACTGCTCGCCAAGGTGGGCCTCGACGGCCACGACCGGGGCGTGAAGGTGGTGGCGCGCGCGCTGCGCGACGCCGGGATGGAGGTGGTCTACACCGGGCTGCACCGCAGCCCCGAGGAGGTGGTCGCGACCGCGACGCAGGAGGACGTCGACGTGATCGGCGTGAGCCTGCTGTCGGGCGCGCACATGGCGCTGTTCCCGCGCATCATCGAGCTGCTCAAGGAGCAGGAGGTGTTCGGCGAGCACCTGATCCTCGGCGGCGGGGTGATGCCGGACGAGGACGTCGAGGAGCTCAAGCAGATGGGGGTCGACGAGATCCTCGGCCAGGACACGCCGCCGGAGGAGATCGTCGACACGGTGCGCCGGCTGGTGGCGGCCCGCGACAGGCGGTGAGCTGAATCATGGAGAGCTGGAGCTTCCCGCCGCGCTACGACGACGCCTACCTGCCGCCCGACGGGCAGGAGCACTGGTTCCCGCGTCGCGAGACGATGGACCCAGGCGAGCGCGACGCCGCGATCGTCGAGCGGCTGCGCGAGGTGATGCGCCACGCCTACCGCCACGCGCCGTTCTACCGCCGCAAGTGGGATGCCGCGAGCGTCGCGCCGGACGACGTGCGGACGCTCGAGGACTTCGAGCGCGTCCCGGTCGTCACCAAGGACGAGCTGCGGGCCGACCAGGCCGAGCACCCGCCGTACGGGAGCTACCTGTGCGTCCCGCGCGAGCAGCTCGTCCGCATCCACGGGACGTCGGGGACCACCGGCCGGCCCACCGCGTTCGGGATCGGCCGCGACGACTGGCGGGCGATCGCCAACGCGCACGCCCGCGTGATGTGGGCGATGGGGCTGCGGCCCTCCGACACCGTCTTCGTCGGCTCGGTGTTCAGTCTCTACATGGGCTCGTGGGCCGCGCTGGCCGGCACCGAGCGGCTCGGCGCCACCGCGTTCCCGTTCGGCGCGGGGGTCGCCGGCCAGACGGCGCGTGCCGTGAGCTGGATGCACCAGATGCGCCCGACGGCCTTCTACGGCACGCCGTCCTACGCGCTGCGGCTCGCGGAGGTCGCCGATGAGGAGGGCGTCGACCCGCGCGACCTCGGGCTGCGGACCCTGTTCTTCTCGGGCGAGCCGGGCGGCTCGATCCCGTCCATCAGGCGGCGGATCGAGACCGTCTACGACGCGCGGGTCTTCGACTGCGGGAGCATGGCCGAGATGACGCCGTGGATGAACCTCGGCGAGAGCTCGGCGCGGGTGGGGATGCTGTGCTGGCAGGACGTCGTCTACACGGAGGTGTGCGACCCGGCCACGCACCGGCGCGTCCCGTTCGGCGGCGAGGGGACGCCCGTTTACACGCATCTCGAGCGCACGAGCCAGCCGATGGTCCGCCTGGAGTCGGGCGACCTGACGCGCTGGGAGCCCGGGCCGAGCCCGTGCGGGCGCACGTATCCGATCCTGCCGCGGGGTATCTACGGACGGATCGACGACATGTTCACGATCCGCGGCGAGAACGTCTACCCGAGCGCGATCGACGAGGTGCTCAGCGCGCTGGCGCACTACGGCGGCGAGCACCGGATCCTGATCACGCGCGAGGAGGCGATGGACGAGCTGGCCGTGCGTGTCGAGTACGCGCCCGCGCTCGAGCGCGACGAGCAGGGCGTGGCGGAGTTCCAGGCCCGCGCGGAGCGGGCGCTGCGCACGACGCTCGGCGTGTCGGTGCGGGTCGTGCCCGTCCCGCCGGGGACGTACGAGCGCACCGAGTTCAAGGCCCGCCGGGTGGTCGACGAGCGCGCGCTGTTGCACGAGGTCGTGGGCCGCTGAGCATGGTCTCCGACGACCGCCTGGTCGAGCGCGCGCTCGGCGGCCACGTGCCGTCGGTCGGCCGCCTGATCTCGCGCCTGGAGCGGCGCGGGCCGGACGGCGACGAGCTGCTCGGCCGGCTGCACGCCGAGGGCGGGCGCGCGCACGTGCTCGGGGTCACGGGCGCAGCCGGGAGCGGGAAGAGCACGCTCGTCGCCTCGCTGGCCCGCGAGCTGCGTGCCCGCGACCGGACCGTCGGCATCGTCGCGGTCGACCCCTCCAGCTCGGTGACGGGCGGCGCGATCCTCGGCGACCGCATCCGGATGCAGGAGCACGCGCTCGACCCGGGCATCTTCGTGCGCTCGATGTCCACGCGCGGCTCGCTCGGCGGCCTGTCGCGCGCGACGATCGACGCGGTCACGGTCCTGGACGCCTCGGGATGGGACCACGTGATCGTCGAGACCGTGGGCGTCGGCCAGGACGAGGTGGACGTCGTGCAGGCGGCGCACACGGTGGCGGTCGTCAGCGTGCCGGGCATGGGCGACGACATCCAGGCGATCAAGGCCGGGCTGCTCGAGATCGCCGACCTGCACGTCGTCAACAAGGCCGACCGGCCGGACAGCGACCGCACGATCAAGGAGCTGCGGGGGCTGCTGAGCCTGATGGGCCCGCCCGCCGCCGGCGCCTGGAAGATCCCGATCCTGCCGACCGTCGCGCACGGCGGACGCGGCGTTCCCGAGCTCGTCGACGCGATCGACTCCCACCGGGCGTGGCTGCGCGAGAGCGGCGAGCTCGAGCGGCGCGAGCGCCGCGCGGCCGCCGCGCGCGTGGCGACCGTCGCCCGCGACCTGCTGCTGGAGGAGCTGGGCTCGCCCTCGACCGGCGACGCGTTCGAGCGCGCGGTCGACGAGGTGCTCGAGCGCCGCCTCGACCCCCGCACCGCCGGGCGCGAGCTGATCCGCGTCGCGGCCCGCGCAACCGTCCAAGGAGCGACACCATGAGCACCACCCAGAAGACCGAGACGGCGCTCACCGGCGACGAGCTGCGCCGGCGCGTCGCCGAGGAGCTCTCGGCGTGGGAGAACGCCGAGCTGGCCGCGTTCCTCGAGCGCGCCGGCGAGCAGCGGGAGGAGTTCCTCTCCGGCGCCCGGCGCCCGATCGAGCGCGTCTACACGCCCGAGCACCTCGCCGGCACGAGCTTCGAGGACATCGGCCTGCCCGGGCGCTTCCCGTACACGCGCGGGCCGTACCCGACGATGTATCGCGGGCGGACGTGGACGATGCGCCAGATCGCCGGGTTCGGCACGCCGGCCGAGACGAACGAGCGCTTCCGCTACCTGATCGCGCAGGGCCAGACCGGCATCTCGACCGACTTCGACATGCCGACGCTGATGGGCTACGACTCCGACGATCCCAAGAGCCTCGGCGAGGTGGGGCGCGAGGGCGTCGCGATCGACGTGCTCGACGACATGGACGCGCTATTGGCGGACATCGACCTCGAGGACGTCAGCGTCTCGATGACGATCAACCCGACGGCGTGGATCCTGCTGGCGATGTACGTCGCGGTGGCCGAGGACCGGGGCCACGACCTCACGCGGCTGTCGGGGACCGTCCAGAACGACATCCTGAAGGAGTACATCGCCCAGAAGGAGTGGATCTACCCGGTCCGCCCGAGCATGCGGATCGTGCGCGACACGATCACCTACGCCGCCGAGCGGCTGCCCCGCTACAACCCGATCAACATCAGCGGCTACCACATCTCCGAGGCGGGGGCGAGCGCGACCCAGGAGGCCGCCTTCACGATGGCCGTCACACGGGCCTACGTGCGCGAGGTCACCGATGCGGGCATCGACGTGGACAGCTTCGCCCCGCGGCTGTCGTTCTTCTTCGTCTCGCAGTCCGACTTCTTCGAGGAGATCGCGAAGTTCCGGGCGCTGCGCCGCGTGTACGCGCGGATGATGCGCGAGTTCGGCGCGCGGCGCGCGGAGTCGATGCGCCTGCGCTTCCACACCCAGACCGCCGCGGCGACGCTGACCAAGGCCCAGCCGGTCAACAACATCGTGCGGACGGCCTTCCAGGCGCTCTCCGCCGTCCTCGGCGGCACGCAGTCGCTGCACACGAACGGCCTCGACGAGGCCTACGCGATCCCGTCGGAGTACGCGATGAAGGTCGCGCTGCGCACGCAGCAGCTGATCGCCGACGAGACGAAGGTCACGAACACGATCGACCCGCTCGGCGGCTCCTACCACGTCGAGGCGCTCACCAACGAGATCGAGCGCGACATCCTCGGCTACCTCGACCGGGTCGAGGAGATGGGCGGCACGCTGCGGGCGATCGAGCTGAACTTCTTCCAGCGCGAGATCGCCGACTTCGCGTACGACCTGGCCACGCGCAAGGCGGGCGGCGACCACGTCGTGATCGGCGTGAACCGCTACGTGGACGCGGAGGAGGACCAGAAGGTCGAGGTCCACAAACACGATCCCGAGACCGAGGCGCGCAAGATCGCCCAGCTGCGCGAGGTCAAGGCGACGCGCGACGACGAGCGGGTGCACGCGGCGCTCGACCGCCTGCGCAACACCGCGCGCGACGAGTCGGCGAACCTGATGCCGCCGACCGTCGAGGCCGTGCGCGCGCACGCGACGATGGGCGAGATCGTCGACGCGCTCGAGGAGCAGTTCGGGCGCTACGTCGAGACCCCGGTGTTCTGAGCGTGGCCACGCGCATCGAGCGCTTCTCCGCGGCGATCGCGCAGGCCGGCATCGAGGCGGCGCTCCTCATGCACCCGGTCGCGATCCACTACCTGGCCGGCACCGGGCAGCCCTGCAACCTGCTCGTGGTGCCCGGCAGCCCCCCGACGCTGCTCGTGCGCCGCTTCGGGGACCTCGCGCGGCAGGAGACCCACGTCGAGCGCGTGGTCGACGGCGCCGGCTTCGGCGCCGTGGCGCGCGAGCTCGAGCGGCTGGACGTGGGGAACGGGGCCCTGGGCATGGAGCTGGACGTGATCCCGGCGGCGCTGTACCGCAAGGCGGGCGCCGCCCTGGGGCGCGAGATCGTCGACTGCTCGCCGCAGCTGCTCGCGCTCCGGGCGCGCAAGGACCCCGACGAGATCCAGGCGGTGCGCGACGCCGCCGCGCTCTTCGAGGCGGTCCATGCCGCGATGACCGAGCACGCGCGCCCCGGCGTCGCCGAGCACGAGCTGGCGGGGGAGGTCGCGCGCGCGCTCCGGCGCGCGGGGCACGAGGGGATCGTCGCCCACCGGCGCTGGGACTCCCGGCTCCAGCCGGAGGGCTCGATCGCCTCCGGCGAGAACCTCTCCACGATCTCCGGCGGCCCGATCACGGTCTCCGGCGTCGGCTTGAGCCCCGGCATGCCGATCGGGGCGTCGCGACGCCGCCTGCGCGCGGGCGACCTGGTGAACATCGACCTCGGGCTCAACCTGGACGGCTACCACGCCGACATGGCGCGGACGTACGCCGTCGAGACGATGCCCGACGGCGTGCCGCGGCTCGCACGCGCGGTCCGCGAGATCGAGGACGCCTGCCTGGCCGCCGTGCGGCCGGGCGTGACCGCGGAGGCCGTCTACGACGCCGGCGTGGCGGCGGCCCGGGAGCTCGGGGTGGACGAGTGGTTCCAGGGATACGGGGACCTGCGGGGCCCGTACGTCGGCCACGCGATCGGGCTCGAGATGGACGAGCCGCCGGTGCTCGGGCCGGGCGTGAACACGGTCCTCGAGCAGGGCATGGTGCTGGCCATCGAGCCGAAGCTCATCTCGCCCGCGTTCGGCGCCGTCAACCTGGAGGACGACGTGGTCGTCACCGCTGACGGGTGCGACCTGCTCGGCACCGTCCCGCGCGAGGTCTTCGTGGCCGGCGGTTAAGCTCGGGGCCATGACCGAGGTCACCGAGCTCCCGCGCGTCGGGGACCCGGGCACGGGCCTGGGCGGCAACTGGCGCGTGATCGTGCTCGACGACGACCACAACACGTTCGACCACGTCGCGCACACGCTGGCCCGCACGATCCCGGGGGTGACGGTCGCCTCCGGCTACGCGATCGCCGACACGATCCACAACACCGGCCGCGCGATCGTGTGGACCGGCATGAAGGAGACCGCGGAGCTGTACTGGGAGCAGCTCCAGCAGGCCGGTCTCACCATGGCTCCGCTCGAGCAGGCGTGATGCCGTGGCTGTGGGGGCTGGCCGTGCTGGCCACGTTCGGCGTCGCCGGCCCGTTCCTGTTCGCCTACGCCGCCGGCCGCGCCCGCAAGTGGTCGTGGTGGGTCGCCGCGGCGATCTACGCGGTGCTGATCGCCGGCGGCGTCCTGCTGGCGAGCCTGAGCGAGGACGAGAGCACGAGCCGCACCCTGGCCGGGTTCATGATCCTCGTGGCCTGGTTCGCCGGGCCGGTGCACGCGTTCCTGGTGCGGCGCGAGTACGAGCGCGTGGTGGCGTCGCCGACCCGGCGGGCGCTGGAGGCGGCGCGCGGCGCCGTGGCCGAGCGGGTCGAGGCGCAGCGCCTGGCGGTCGACGAGCCGATGGTGGCGCTCCAGATGGGCATCGGCCGGCCTGACGTCCCGGGCGCGCGGCACTTCGGGGTGGTCGACGTCAATCGCGCCGGACTGAAGGCGCTCTCGCGGCTGCCGGGGGTCGACGACGACCTCGCGCGCGAGATCGTCCGCGCGCGCGAGCAGATCGACGGCTTCGCGTCGCTCGAGGACCTCGGTGTCGTCCTGCACCTCGACGGCAACCTCGTCGAGGACCTGCGGCCGTACGTCGTGTTCATCCCCCGCTGAACGCGCTCTACGCGCCGCGCGCCTCAGCGGCCTCGGCCGGGTTCAGCCGGCCGGCGAGCACGAGGTCGTGCCAGACGTAGAGGATGGGCACCTGGTACCAGCTCGCGTAGTCGGCGCGCCACGCGCTGAACTCGGTGCCGTACCAGTAGAGCTCGAAGTCGTCCTTGGCCTCGAAGCTCGCCAGCTGGAGGAACTTGTAGCGGTCGTCACGGGAGCGGTAGACCTGGTACTCGGTCGCCCGGTAGCGCAGCGCGATCGGCGCGATCTCCGCCAGCGCGGCCTCGAACGTGTCGCCCCGGAACAACGTGGCGTACCAGGGGATGTGCACGACGCCTGCCATCAGGCTCCCACCTCCGCCCGGATCGCGCCCGGGCCGTCCGCTGTCTTTCCGAGCCCCTCGGCCTCCGCGCCCACGAGGATCGCGATCTTGCCGAGGTGGCGGTTGTCCTTCATCAGCTGGTGCGCCTCGCCGACGCCGTCGAAGCCCAGCGTCTTCCAGAGTACGGGACGGATGGCGCCGGACTCGATCAGGGCGTTCGCCTTGTGGCACTCGTAGGCGTTGGCGAAGTGCGAGCCGACGATCCGCTTCTGCTTCATCCACAGGTAGCGGACGTCGAAGTCGAGGTCGTAGCCGGTGGTGCCGGCGCAGATCACGACGGTCCCGAACGGCTTGGCCGCGAGCACCGAGGTCGGGAACGTGGCCTTGCCGACGTGCTCGAACACCACGTCCGGCGGCGCGCCGAGCTTGGCCTCGACCTCCTTGCAGAAGCGGCGCGACTCCTTGTAGCGGGCCTTCTCTTCCTCCGGCGACTCGCCGCCGCGGCGCATCATGCCGGCGAACTCGTTGCGGTCGATCACCTCGCAGGCGCCGAGCGCCCGGCACAGCTCGCCCTTGGCGGGCGAGGAGACCACGCCGACCGCGTCGGCTCCCGCCAGGCGGCAGAGCTGGAGCGCGAACACGCCCAGCCCGCCGGCCGCTCCCCACACCAGCACGCGGTCGCCGGCCTGCAGCTCGGCCCGGTCGTAGAGCATGCGGTAGGCGGTGAAGTAGGTCAGCCCGTACGAGGCGGCCTCCTCCCAGGTGAGCGCCGCCGGCTTGGGCAGCAGCTGCTGGGCCTGGACCTTGCAGAACTGGGCGAAGGAGCCCCAGCTGGTCTCGTAGCCCCAGATCTGCTGGGAGGGGGCGGCCATCGGGTCCAGGCCGTGGACCTCGGGGTCCTCGTAGGAGGCCTGGTTGCAGTGGACGACGACCTCGTCGCCGGGCTTCCAGCGGGTCACGCCGGGGCCGACCTTCCACACGATCCCGGAGGCGTCCGAGCCGCCGATGTGGTGGTCCTCGGGGTGGTAGCGGAAGACGGAGACGGGCTTGCCGAGCGCCGCCCACACGTTGTTGTAGTTCACGCCCGCGGCCATCACCCGCACCACGACCTCCATCGCGCCCGGCTCGGGTACCTCCATCTCCTCGATCCGGAAGGCGTCGCGCGGCTCGCCGAAGCGCTCCTCGCGGATCACCCAGGCGGCCATGGTGGGGGGGAGCTCGCCCGGCTCGGCGTCGATCCGTGCGACCTGGCTGACGTCCAGTGACATGGCGGGCGATGCTATCTAGAACCAGTCGTGCCGCTTGACCCAGAACAGGCACAGCAGCGCGACGGTGGGGAGGAGCAGGGCGCCGAGGCCGAAGAGCAGGAAGTCGCTGAATGACTCCACGTGGTCGTTCAGCCAGCCGAAGTTCTGCCCGAAGAAGCCGGTGACCAGCGTCCAGACGACGAACAGGGTGCCGAGCACGGTGAGCCGGGTGGCGGTCGCGTTGAGCCGGTCGGCGTTGGCGTTGAAGTAGGTCGAGGTGAGCGCGGCGAGGTCCTCGTTCTGGCGATTCAGCTCGGCGCTGACCTGCGCCAGGTGGTCGCCGACGTCGCGCAGGTACTCGCGCGTGTCGTCGCGGGCGGCGATCCGGGAGCGCAGCTCGCCGGCGGCGGACTGGAACTGGTCGCGCTGCGCGGCGGCCAGGCGCCAGAGCTCGCGGACCTCCTGGCGCAGGCGGTAGATCGTGGCGAGCTGCTCGCGGCGGGCGCGGGTGAGCACTTCGTACTCGAGCGCGTCCACCCGCAGCTCGAGGCCGTCGATCACGGGATAGAACGCGTCGGTCAGCGTGTCGAGGATCTCGTACACGGGATGGCGGTCCTCGAGCCGCTCGCGCAGGTCGTCCAGCACGACGCAGGGGTCGCGCCGGACGGTCAGCACGAAGCCCGCGGCGACGTAGACGTGCACCTCGATCGGCTTGACCGCGCCCTCGTCGTCCAGCCGGGCGGTGAAGAAGACGAGCAGGACGTGGTCCTCGTACACGTCCACCTTGGGGCGCTGGCCGAACTCGCGCGTGTCCTCGAGCGCCACCGGGTGCAGGCCGAGCAGCGTGCCGACGCGCTCGACCTCGTGGGCCGGGGGGTCGACGAGGTCGAGCCAGAACGGCCGCCCGTCAGCGATCCGGTCCGCGTCGACGCGGGTGAGCACGTCCATGGCTGGAGCGTACGCGGGCCTGGTCGCTAGCATTCTGCAAGTGACTCCCACGAGACTTGCCGCGCCGGCGCGCGGCCCTGCCGCCCGGCCGTCGGCGCCGGGCTCGCTGCCCGGCGACGCCGAGGCGCTCGACGCCTACTC
>JBOGYU010000135.1:0-10307 GCA_050696935.1 Solirubrobacteraceae bacterium
GCGGCGGGCAGGTCGGCGCCGAGCAGGTCGGTGGCCACCTCCAGGTACACGGGCCGGCTCGGCTCCGCGGAAGCCTCCGCCACGGCGGCGGCGGCCGCGGGGGCGACCAGCTCGGGGACGAGCGCACGGTGGGTCGACTTGACGACGGGCGCGAACATCGCCGCCTGGTCGGTGGTCTCGTGCAGCACGCCCCGGTAGGCGCCCGGGCGCCGCAGGGCCGACGGGATGTCGGTGGCGACGACCAGCACCGGCGAGCGGGACGCCCACGCCTCGCCGACCGCGCCGAGCGTGTTCGCGGCGCCGGGCCCGGTGGTGGTGAGCGCCACGCCGAGCCGCCCGGTGGCGCGCGCGTAGCCGTCGGCGGCGTACGCGGCGGTCTGCTCGTGGCGCACGCCCACGAGCCGGATCGGCGAGTCCCGCAGCGCCTCCCACAGCGCGAGGTTGTGGACGCCCGGGAGGCCGAAGCAGACCTCCACGCCTTGGCGCTCGAGCAGGTCGACGATCAGGCGCGCGCCGGTGGGCATGGCGGGGATGCTATGGCGCGCGCGGCGTGCCCGGCGAACGACGGCTTGTAGGGAGGCGGGTCCGGACGCCGAGTGTCGACTTTGTCGGCCTCAGCCCGACGAATTCGACACTCGAGCCGGCGGGGCACCGGCCCCGACGCCCTACATGCCCGCAGTTGACGTTCGCCGGCGTGTCAGCGCGGCCGGCCCCGCCCGGCGAGCTGGCGCCTCACGCGCTCGAGCTTGGCCCGCCCCTGCGGGCTGCGGGCGTAGCGCGAGGCCTGGGACACCATGCGGCGACCATGGGGGGAACGGGCGAATCGGGCGATGCGATTGATCAGCGACATGCCTCGAGTCCTACCCACCCGCCATGAACCCACGCTAAGCGTCCAACCTTGACACAACCGTGTCAGGGTTCGCTACACTGGCCGCCGAATGGACGCCCTGACGATCCACGAGGCGGCGGAGACCACCGGCTGGTCGCCGCGGATGCTGCGCTACGTCGAGCGCGTCGGGCTGGTCGAGCCCGCGCGGTCGGACGCCGGCTACCGCCTCTTCGGGCCGGCCGAGCTCCAGCGCCTGCGCACGCTGCGCGAGCTGCTCGAGGCGCACGACATCGGCCTGTCCGACCTCGCGTTCGCCTCCCGCCTCCGGCACGACCCCGAGCTGCGCCATGCCGTGACGTCGTGGCTGGAGGCCAAGGCCGAGCGTCCGCACGACGTGCCCGCCGCCGGCTGGCTGCACTGGGAGCAGGAGAAGCACCAGAAGCTCCTCACCGCCGCGGCCCTGACCGCCCCCTGACCACGGAGACCCGCCGCATGGCAACCACCAACCTCACGACCGACCACAAGGTCGCCGACATCTCGCTGGCGGCGTACGGCCGCAAGGAGATCCAGCTCGCCGAGCACGAGATGCCGGGCCTGATGGCGACCCGCCGCGAGTACGCGGACGCGCAGCCGCTCAAGGGCGCGCGCGTCACCGGCTCGCTGCACATGACGATCCAGACGGCGGTGCTGATCGAGACGCTGACGGCGCTCGGCGCCGAGGTGCGCTGGGCCTCCTGCAACATCTTCTCCACCCAGGACCACGCCGCGGCCGCGATCGCCGAGGCCGGCATCCCCGTCTTCGCCTGGAAGGGCGAGACGCTGGAGGAGTACTGGTGGTGCACCGAGCAGGCGCTCGCCTGGCCGGACGGCAAGGGCCCGAACATGATCCTCGACGACGGCGGCGACGCGACGCTGCTCGTCCACAAGGGCGTCGAGTTCGAGAAGGCCGGCGCGGTGCCGGATCCGGCCGCGGCCGACTCGGACGAGCTCCGGATCATCCTGGAGACCCTCCGGCGCTCGCTGGCCGAGGACCCGCAGAAGTGGACGCGGATCGCCGCCGGCATCAAGGGCGTGACCGAGGAGACCACGACCGGCGTGCACCGGCTCTACCAGCTCGCCGAGCAGGGCGAGCTGCTGTTCCCGGCGATCAACGTCAACGACTCGGTCACCAAGTCCAAGTTCGACAACCTGTACGGCTGCCGCCATTCGCTGATCGACGGGATCAACCGTGCGACCGACGTGATGATCGCCGGCAAGGTAGCCGTGATCTGCGGCTACGGCGACGTGGGCAAGGGCTGCGCGGAGTCGCTGCGCGGCCAGGGCGCCCGCGTGATCGTGACCGAGATCGATCCGATCTGCGCGCTCCAGGCGGCGATGGAGGGCTTCCAGGTCCTCACCCTCGACGACGTCGTCGAGACCGCCGACATCTTCATCACCGCCACCGGCAACAAGGACATCATCACCGCCGACCACATGGCGCGCATGAAGCACCAGGCGATCGTCGGCAACATCGGCCACTTCGACAACGAGATCGACATCGCGGGGCTGGCGCGGGTCCCCGGCGTCGAGCGGATCAACATCAAGCCGCAGGTCGACGAGTGGGTGTTCTCCGACGGCCACTCGGTGATCGTGCTCTCCGAGGGCCGGCTGCTGAACCTGGGCAACGCCACGGGCCACCCGAGCTTCGTGATGTCGAACTCGTTCACGAACCAGTCGATCGCACAGATCGAGCTGTTCAGCCGCAACGACGAGTACGAGAAGCGCGTCTACGTGCTCCCCAAGCACCTCGACGAGAAGGTCGCGCGGCTGCACCTCGGCGCGCTCGGCGTCAAGCTCACGCAGCTCAGCCCCGAGCAGGCGGCCTACATCGACGTGCCGGTCGACGGCCCGTTCAAGCCCGACCACTACCGCTACTAGCCTCACCCGGGTGATCGACCCGAACGAGCACGATCGCTTCGTCCTCCGCCAGCGGATCCGCCTGGTCATCAACCAGTACGAGTTCTCGCTGGCGGACGGCGAGCCGCCGTTCTGCTTCGTGGAGCAGAAGCGGTTCAAGTTCAAGGAGGACATCCGCTTCTACGCCGACGACTCCAAGTCGGTGGAGCTGATGCGGATCAAGGCCCGCCAGCGCTTCGACCCGCGCGCGACGTACGACGTCACGGCCCCCGACGGCGAGAAGATCGGCGAGATCCAGAAGGCCTTCGGGCGCAGCCTCCTGCGCTCGACCTTCCTGCTGCACGGCCCGTCGGGCACCGTGACGGCGCAGGAGCGCAGCCTCCCCGTGGCGCTGTTCCGCCGGATCGTCGGGTTCGTCCCGTACCTCGATTACGTGGCGAACTGGCTGCCGATCCCGTACCACTTCACGTTCTCGCGCGACGGGAGCCAGCTGGGGGAGCACCGCCGCCGCATCGGCCGCTTCCGCGATGTCTACGACATCGACATGAGCGGCGACGCCGGACGGACGCTCGACCGCCGGCTGGTCCTCGCCGCGGCGGTCGGGATGGATGCCCTTCAGGCGCGCTGAGCCCGCGGGACCCAGATCAGCTTCGTCCCGATCCTCGGGGTCCTGGCCTTGCCGAACGGGCAGCCGGCGTTCGGTGAGCCGGCGCGGAGCCGCCCGTCACCGGATCCGAGACCTCCAGGACCGGCCCGAGCCCGCCGCCCGGGTCGATCCGGCGCGCCTGGATGCCGACGCCGCCGGCGGCGAGGCAGGCGGCGACGGCCTTGACCAGCGCCACGGCGAGGTGCGGTCCTCGTCTCATCAGGGGGTGGCGCAGAGGACCTGGACGGTCATCGTCTGCGCGGAGCTGGGGTTGGCGTTGACCCCGACCGCCCGCCACTTCGTAGCCACCTCGCCGGTCTCGGGCGTCGTCCCGTCCGACTCGAGCGGCTCGCCCCCGAAGACGATGCTGTGGCCGTTCTGGATGTTGGTGATGCCGGCCCCACCGCCCACGGCGATCTCGCCCGCCTCGCAGCTCGCCGAGCCGAGCCTGATCGTGCTGGTGCCCGCCGGGGGCGCCGCGACGTTGATCGCGGCCCGGCGGGCGACCACGTTCGTCGCGCCGGCCGGGCCCTGCGGACCGGCGGCGCCGTCCAGGCCCGCGGGGCCCTGGGGTCCCACGGGACCGGCGGGCAGCTCGCCCGCCTTGAAGTCGGCGCCCAGCAGGGAGCCGTCGGCGACGTCCGAGCCGGCCACGGAGCCGTTCCCGAGGTCGCCGCCCTTGACGGTGCCGTTCTTGATGTCGCGGCCCTTAAAGGGACCCGTTCTTGACGTCCGAGCCGGTCAGCGAGCCGTTCGCGACGTTGCCGCCGGTGATCGTGATGGCCGCGTACGAGCTGCCTCCGAGGGCAACGAAGAGCGCCGCCGTCGCGGTGACGCCCGAGTAGGTGAAGCGGGGGATTCTCATGACCGGCGACGCTATGGCCGGCCGGGCGCGCTTCGCTACGTGGACCCACCGCAGGGTTTCCCGACTTCCAGCCATTAGGGTTGGTCCATGACCCCGCTGCGCCGCGCTGCCCAGATCGCCGAGGAGCACCTCGGCGGACTCGGCGAGCGGCGGGTGGGGGCGGACATCGGCTACGAGGACGTCCTGGCGGCGCTCGACGCGCCGCTGCCCGAGGAGGGCGAGGACGCCGTCGCGGTGATCGAGGAGCTGGCCGCGGTGGCGGGCCCGGGCACCGTCGCCAGCCCCGGCCCGCGCTACTTCGGCTTCGTCACGGGCGGCGCCCTGCCGGCGGCGCTCGCGGCCGACTGGCTGGTGTCGACCTGGGACCAGAACGGGTTCGGCCGCACGAGCTCCCCCGCCGCCGCGGCGATCGAGGCGACCGCCGAGCGGTGGGTGCTCGAGGCGCTCGACCTCCCGCGGGACGCCGCCGTCGGCTTCGTCACCGGTGCCACCGCCGGCAACCTCGTCGGCCTCCTGGCCGCCCGCCACCGCGTGCTCGCGCGGGAGGGATGGGACGCGGAGGCCGACGGCCTGATCGGCGCCCCGCCGGTGCGCGTGCTCGTGGGCGAGGAGGTCCACACGTCGCTGCTCAAGGCGCTCCGGATGGCCGGGCTGGGCGCGGCGCGCGCCGTGCGGGTGCCCGTGGACGGCAACGGCGCCATGCGGGCGGACGCGCTCGCCGAGGCGCTCGCGGCGGCCCGCGGCCCGGCGATCGTGTGCGCGCAGGCGGGCAACGTGAACACCGGCGCGTCCGACCCGCTGCGCGAGGTCGTCGCGGCGGTGCGCGACCACGGCGGCTGGGTGCACGTCGACGGCGCCTTCGGCCTGTGGGCGGCGGCGAGCCCGGCGTTCCGGCACCTCGTCGACGGCGCCGAGGGGGCCGACTCGTGGGCGGTCGACGGCCACAAGTGGCTCAACGTGCCCTACGACAGCGGCCTGGCGATCGTCGCCGACCGGGACGCCGTGCGCGGCGCGCTGGGGGCGACCGCGAGCTATCTGCAGCTGGGGGCGGGCCGCGAGCCGTTCGAGTACGTGCCCGAGATGTCCCGCCGCGCCCGCGCGATCCCGGTCTACGCCGCGCTGCGCTCGCTCGGCCGCAGCGGCATGGCCGAGCTGGTGGAGCGCTGCTGCGCCCACGCCCGCCGGCTCGCCGCCGCGATGGACGCGCTCGACGGCGCGCAGGTCCTCAACGAGGTCGTGCTCAACCAGGTGCTCGTCCGCTTCGACGACGACGCCATCACCCGGGGGGTCGCGGAGGAGGTCCAGCGCGACGGCGAGGCGTGGCTGGGCGGCACGGAGTGGCGCGGCCGCGCGGCGGTGCGCGTCTCGGTCAGCAACTGGTCCACCACCGGCGAGGACGTCGACCGCCTGGCCGCCGCGCTCGAGCGCGCGCTGACGGCGGTCCGCGCCGGCGCGCACGCGTAGATGGCGGCGTCGGACGTCGCCGACCCGGGACTGGCGGGAGCGGGCGAGGCCCGCATCGAGTGGGCCGAGGGCCAGATGCCGGTGCTGCGCTCGATCCGCGAGCGGTTCGAGCGCGAGCGGCCGCTGGACGGGATCGTCGTCGGCGCCTGCCTGCACGTGACCTCCGAGACGGCGATGCTCGTGCGCACGCTGGCGGCCGGCGGCGCCGAGGTGGCGCTGTGCGCGTCCAACCCGTTCGCCACCCAGGACGACGTCGCGGCCGCGCTGGCCGCCGGGGGCGGCGAGGTGCACGCCGTGCGCGGGGAGGACGCCGACGCGTGGGCGAGCCGGGTCGCCGCCGTCGTGGCGCGCGGGCCGCGGATCACGATCGACGACGGGGCCGACCTGCTGACCGCGCTCCACCTGGCACGGCCCGACCTGCTGGAGGGGATGCTCGGCGGCACCGAGGAGACGACCACGGGGCTCGTGCGCCTGCGCGCGCTGGAGGCCGAGGGGCGGCTCGCCTGCCCGGTGATCGCAGTCAACGAGGCGTTGACGGAGCGCGTGTTCAACGACCGCTTCGGCACCGGCCAGTCGGCGCTCGACGGCATCCTGCGCACGACGAACCTCCTGCTCGCGGGCCGCACGCTCGTCGTGCTCGGCTACGGCTGGACCGGCAAGGGGATCGCGCTGCGGGCGGACGGGCTGGGGGCGTCGGTGATCGTCTGCGAGGTCGACCCGGTGCGGGCGCTCGAGGCGCGCATGGACGGGTTCGAGGTGCTGCCGGCCGTGGAGGCGGCCGAGCGCGGCGACGTGTTCGTCACGGTGACCGGGGGGCGTGGCGTGCTGCGGGCCGAGCACTTCGCGCGGATGAAGGACGGCGCCGTGCTCGCCAACGCGGGGCACTTCGACGTGGAGATCGATCTGCCGGCGCTGCGCGCGGGCGCGGAGAGCGTGCGCGAGGTGCGCCCGCTGGTGGAGCAGTACGTGGTGGGCGGGCGGCGGCTCAACCTGCTGGCCGGCGGCCGGGTCGTCAACCTGGCGGCGGCGGAGGGCCACCCGGCGGCGGTGATGGACATCTCGTTCGCCCTGCAGGCCCTGGCCGCCGAGGAGCTCGTGAGCGGGGACCTGCCGCCCGGCGTCCATCCCGTGCCGGAGGGCATCGACCGCGAGGTGGCGGCCTTGAAGCTCGCGTCCCTGGGGGTGGAGATCGATTCGCTCACGCCCGAGCAGGAGCGCTACCTGCGCGGGTGGGGCGGGTAGGGTGCCGGCGGTGGACGGGCTGCAGGCCAGCGTGGAGAAGATGCGCAGCGAGGGGCTCCCGGAGCCGGCGATCGACACCTTCCGGCACTACTACGAGCAGCTCGCGAGCGGGGAGACCGGGATGCTCCCGGAGTCCTCGATCCAGCCGGTGGAGGAGCTCGACGACCTCGACTCGCTGCCCTCGGTGGAGGGGCCTCTGGACGCCGCGGTGGTGATCAAGCTCAACGGCGGGCTCGGGACGAGCATGGGCATGACCCGCGCGAAGTCGCTGATCGAGGCCAAGGACGGGCTGAGCTTCCTCGACGTGATCGCGCGCCAGGTCGGTGAGCTGGGGCTTCCGCTCGTGCTCATGAATTCCTTCTACACGCACGAGGACTCGCTGGCGGCGCTCTCCGCGCACGGCGACCTCTCATCGGGCTTGCCGCCCGACTTCGTGCAGCACAAGGAGCCGAAGCTGCTCGTGGACGGGTTGACGCCGGTGTCGTGGCCGGACGATCCCGCCCTGGAGTGGTGCCCGCCGGGGCACGGCGACCTCTACACGGCCCTGCTCACCTCGGGGATGCTCGAGGCGCTGCTCTCGAGCGGCCGGCGCTACGCGTTCGTCTCCAACTCGGACAACCTCGGGGCGGTGCTCGAGCCGCGTGTGCTCGCGTGGATAGCGCGCGAGGAGATCCCCTTCGTCATGGAGGTCACCGACCGGATGGAGGCGGACCGCAAGGGCGGGCACCTGGCGTGCCGCGTCGACGGCGGCTACGTGCTGCGGGAGACCGCCCAGACGCCGGAGGAGGACCTGGCCGCGCTCCAGGACATCTCCCGGCACCGGTACGTGAACACCAACACGCTGTGGATCGACCTGCGGGCGCTGGATTCGCTGCTGCGTGCTCGCGGCGGCGTGTTGGGGTTGCCACTGATCGTGAACCGCAAGACCGTCGACCCGGCGGATTCCTCGACGCCGGAGGTGTTCCAGCTCGAGACCGCGATGGGGGCGGCGGTGGGAGTGTTCGACGGAGCCCGGCCGCTGCGGGTGCCGCGCAGCCGCTTCTCGCCGGTCAAGACGACGGAGGACCTGCTGGCGCTGCGGTCGGACGCGTACGTGCTGGCGGACGGTGCGCGGGTGGAGCTGGCCGCCGGTCGCCGCGGGGTGCCTCCGGTCGTGGACCTCGACAGCTCGTACTACAAGCTGCTGCGCGACTTCGATTCGCGGTTCCCTGCGGGGGCGCCGTCGCTGGTGGAGTGCGAGCGGCTGGCCGTGGAGGGGGACGTGACGTTTGGGCGGGGCGTGGTGGTGCGGGGGGCGGTGGTCGTGCGCGGGCCGCGGCGGGTCGAGGATGGCGCGGTCCTGGAGTAGGGCGCCGGCGAACGTCAACTGCCGGCTTTTAGGGCGGCGGGTCCGGGGGGTCGCGGTCTACCGTCCTGCCTTGGGGTCGGATAGTGACCCCAGGGCAGGACACTTCGAACTGTCCTGTCCTAGGGGGACAGTGTCCCCTCCAAGCAGGACGCTTCCGTCCGTACCCGCCTCCCTACATGCCAGCCGTTGACGTTCGCCCGACCCGCCCGCACGTAACCGAAGGAGCAACCCGGCGTAACTCCTATCGACCATCGGTCAACAAGGAGAGACCGCCATGACCAGCCCCCGCCAGAAGACCTTCCTCCTCGCCCGCCCCGAGGCCCGCGTCCTCGATTGGATCGCCCGTCGCCTTCCGAGCTGGGTCATGCCCGACCACCTCACCGCCCTCGGCGTGCTCGCGGCGGTCGGCATCGCCACCGCGTACGCGCTCTCGAACGGCGACACGATCTGGCTGTGGGCCGCGAGCGGCCTGCTCGTCGTCCACTGGCTGGGCGACTCGCTCGACGGCACGCTGGCGCGCGTGCGGCGCTCGGAGCGCCCGCGCTACGGCTACTACCTCGACCACCTCGCGGACGCGATCGCGACCGCGCTGATCGGCATCGGCCTCGGGCTCTCACCGCACATGCTGCTCTTGACCGGTCTCGTGATCGTGGTCGCGTATCTCGTGCTCTCGATCAACACGTACCTGGAGACCCAGGCCCTCGGCGTCTTCTCGCTCGGCTACGGCCGGCTCGGCCCGACCGAGGCACGGCTGGCGCTGATCGGCGTCAACACGCTGCTCGCGCTCGGGCTCGCTCCCGGCGTGTCGATCCTGGGGCTCGGGATCACGGTGCTCGACGTGGTCGGCCTCGGGGCCGCGCTCGCCATGCTCGCCGCGCTCGGGCTGCGTGCCGCGCGCAACCTGCGCGAGCTGGCGCGGCTGGAGCCGGCGGGTCACGCCGCGCCGTAGCGCTCCGCTCGCTGGTCCTCGGCCTCGGACTCGCCGAGCATCCGCACGAACAGGTAGGTGAGGGCGACGCCCATCACGAGCGACTGCTCGAGGGCCATCACCAGCCCGGCGACGTGCAGGTCGTCGATGGGCGTCAGCCCCCACTTCGTCCCGCTCCACGCGTACGCGTAGAGAAGCTCGGGCGAGAAGGCGAGCAGGAGGCCGAGGAAGCCGACCAGGATCTTGGTCGACGCCATGTAGAGGATCGGCCCCATCCCGCCGAGCCGCATCCGGGAGCGGATCGGCGAGAGCAGGTGCCACCAGTACAGGAGCCCGGCGGCGCCGAACGAGAGGTGCTCGATCGAGTGCACCGCGGGATGCTCCAGCGCCGCGTCGTACAGGGCGGGGACGTGCCAGAGCCACATCACGCCGACGTACGCGACGACCCCGAAGGCGGGATGCCCGAACGGGCCGGCCGCCTGCTCGACCCGGTGGATGAGTCGCGTGGCCGGCCGCAGGATCCACTTCGTCAGCGCAAGCGTGAGGCAGATCGGCACCAGGTCGGCGAGGAGCAGGTGCTGGACCATGTGGAAGGTCGCGAACTGCTCGCCCAGCCGGTCGACCGGCGAGACGAGCGCGCCGAGCAGCACCACGAGGCCAACGGCCCACAGCACCGCCCGCCCCCACCCGGCCGCCCGAGCCCCGCCCTCTCCCCGGGCCCGTCGCCACCGCAGCCCGTACACGAGCCCGTATCCGGCGATCGCGACCAGCACGACCGGCGAGAGGCTCCACGAGACGTCGACGGGCACGGCCGACGATTCTGACGCGCGCCGCGCACGACGGTCACGCCCCCCGGCCGCGATCGTCGCCGCCGCGCACGATCGTCACGCCCCGGGCCCACACTCGTGACACCCACGTGCTGTTTCGTCACGCCGCGCCCGGCATGCTGACGGCATGACTCCCCGCGCGCTGACCGAGTTGATCGCCGTGGTCGTGCCGCCCGCCTGCGCGGCGTGCCGGGAGCCGCTGCCGCGCGCGGACCTGCGTTTGTGCGCCGGCTGCGCCCGCGCGCTCCCGTGGATGCCGCTG
>JBOGYU010000136.1:0-10242 GCA_050696935.1 Solirubrobacteraceae bacterium
GCCGCGCGCAGCGCCGCGGCCTCGCCGACGCGGATCGGCGGCAGCTCGCCCAGCCCGTCGAGGTGGGCGACGATCCGGTCCACCACCCGGTACCCCAGGCGGCGCATCTCCTCCGGCGGCAGCGACAGCGGTTCGGGCACGACGGACGGGTACCCCATCAGGTCGCGGCGGTGTACGCTCCGCCACATCGAGAGGGACGCTGTCGCACGGCTCATGCTTCTCTCGCGCGCGGGGGAGATCTTGTCGTCGGTGCAGGACCGTGCCCTGGAGCGCCTCGCCGCGCTGCTCGTGTCCGGCTTCGCGTCCCACTGCGCGATCGACGTGCTGGAGGACGACGGGATGGTCGCGCGCGTCGCGGTCGCGCCCGGCGAGGACTTCCCGGTCGGCCACGAGGCGCCGCACGGCCCGGGGATCGTCATGCGGACGGGCGAGCCGGAGCTGTCGCCGGACCTCATCTGCGTGCCCCTGCTGGTGCGCGACCGGCCGCTGGGCGCGATCACGCTCGCGGCGGCGGACCGCCCCTTCGGGCCCGCGGACCTCGAGCTCGCCGGCGAGGTGGCCCGGCGGGCGGCCGCCGCGGTCGAGACGGGGCGGCTGCTGCGCTCGCTCGAGCGCTCGGAGGAGCGCTACCGGCTGCTGTTCGACGCCAACCCGCTCCCCATGTGGGTCTACGACGCCGAGACGCTGGAGTTCCTGGCGGTCAACGAGGCGGCGATCCGCCACTACGGCTATACGCGCGCCGAGTTCCTGACGATGAAGATCACCCAGATCCGGCCGCGGGAGGACGTCGAGCAGCTGCTGGCCGACCTCGAGCGGCGCGGCGGGCCGGGCTCGCCGGTGCCCGGCACCTGGCGCCACCGGCGCAAGGACGGCTCGCTGATCGACGTAGAGATCACCGCCGGCCGCGTGCTGTTCAGCGGCCGCCCGGCGGCGCTCGTGCTGGCCCACGACGTCACGGAGCGGCGCGTGCTGGAGGAGCGGCTCGCCCAGTCGGAGAAGATGGAGGCGATCGGCCGGCTGGCCGGCGGGGTGGCGCACGACTTCAACAACCTGCTGACCGTCATCTCCGGCTACGCCTCGATCCTGCTGGCGCGGCCGCAGACCGAGGGCCTCCAGGAGCTGGAGGAGATGGCGCACGCCGCCGAGCAGGCGTCCGCGCTCACCCGCCAGCTGCTCGCCTTCAGCCGCCGGCAGGTGCTCCACCCGCGGGTGCTCGACCTCAACGAGATCGTCGCCGGCATGGAGCCGATGGTGCAGCGGATCATCGGCGACGACGTCAGCGTCGGCGTGCGGCTGGAGCCGGCGCTCGCCGCAGTGGAGGCCGACCGCGCCCAGCTCGAGCGGGTGATCCTCAACCTCGCCGCCAACGCCCGCGACGCCATGCCCGGCGGCGGCCGGCTGACGATCGAGACCGCGAACGTGGAGCTGAGCGACGAGTACGTGAGTGCGCGCGGCGAGGGCACACCGGGCCCGAACGTGCTGCTCGCGGTCAGCGACACCGGGACCGGCATGAGCGAGGAGGTGCGCCGGCACCTGTTCGAGCCCTTCTACACGACCAAGGGCCCCGGCGCGGGCACCGGCCTGGGGCTGGCGACGGTGTTCGGCGTCGTCAAGCAGAGCGGCGGCAGCATCTACGTGTACAGCGAGGAGGGCGGCGGGACGACGTTCAAGATCTACCTCCCGGCGGCCGCCGCCGAGCGGCTGTCGGGCGCCGCGCCCCCCGCCGCGGGCGAGGAGCACGGGACGGAGACGATCATGGTCGTCGAGGACGACGAGAGCGTGCGCGACCTCGTGCGGCTGATGCTCGAGGGCAAGGGCTACGAGGTGCTCGCCGCCGCCGGCGCGGAGGAGGCGGCGCGCCTGTGCGCCGAGCGGCCGGGGGAGGTCGACCTCCTGCTCACCGACGTGGTGATGCCGGACGTCAACGGCCGCGTGCTGGCGGAGCGCCTCGTCGAGCTCTCGCCGTCGATGCGGATCCTGTTCATGTCCGGCTACTCGGACGAGGCCGTGTACCGCCACGGCGTGATCAGCCCGAACGCCGCGTTCATCGAGAAGCCGTTCACGGACCGCACGCTCGCGCGCAAGGTGCGCGAGGTGCTGGACGCCTGAGCGTCAGGCGGCGACCAGCGCGCGCGTGTCGATCCCGTAGTACGCCGCGTAGGCGTACGGGTGCGCGAACACGTCGAGCGCCCGCTCGCCGCGGGGCACCTCGATCACGAAGCGGTCGCCGGTCTTCTCGTCGGTGACGGAGACGAGCACGCGGTTGTCCTGCTCGCGCCAGAGCAGCCACACGTCGATGCCGTCGCTGGTGCGGTGGTCGAGCTCTCTGAGGGTGGAGGTCATCGCACCGGTACGGTCCCATGACCGGCCGCCGGGTTACATGCGGCCGGCCTGTGTCCGCGGATGCGGCGAGCCTGTGTCTGCGGGTGCGGCGGCCCGTACTACTGCGCGATCCGCAGCCGCTGGCCGGGGAAGATCACGTCGGGGTCGTTGAGCTGGTTGCGGTTGGCGTCGTAGATGTCGCGGAAGCGGCCCGCGTCGCCGTACCACTGCTCGGCGATCGAGGACAGGGTCTCGCCGCGGCGGACCCGGTGGATCGCGAAGCCCTGGTAGGGGTTGTTGAGCGACCGCCCGAACACGATCCGGACGACCTCCTTGTTGATCTCGCTGCCGTCCTCGGCCGAGATCTCGTACACCTCGAGCGTCCCGCGCGCCTTGTCCGGGATCCCCGGCACGTTCAGGCGCAGGAAGAAGTTGCCCCAGATGCCGGTGCCCCCGGCCTGGAAGTGCCGCTGGGCGAGCTCGTTGCCGGCGGCGTCGCGCACGCGCGCCTGGAGCGTTCCCTCGAAGCCGGTGCCGACGCCGGCGATCTCGATCGGGTCGTCGACGATGTCGTGCGGGCGGGGGTGGCGGAGGTCGATCTCAGGGATGGGCATGGGTCCTCACCGGTAGTCGGGGTTGTCGTACGCGAAGTGGCAGCCCGCGTCCCACGCGGACCGCTGGTTGCCGTGCGCCGGGAAGCCTCCCGCCTCGCGCAGCAGGCGCGCGACGTGGAGCAGGTTCCAGGTCAGGAACGTCGTGTTGCGGTTCGTGAAGTCGTTCTCCGGCCCGCCGGAGCCCTCGTCGAGGTAGCTGGGCCCGGGCCCGGCCTCCCCGAGCCAGCCAGAGTCGGCCTGCGGCGGGATCGTGAACCCGAGGTGCTGGAGCGAGTAGAGGACGTTCATCGCGCAGTGCTTCGCGCCGTCCTCGTTGCCGGTGACGATGCAGCCGCCGACCCTGCCGTAGTAGGCGTACTGGCCGTCCTCGTTGAGCAGGTGGCTGTTGCCGTACAGGCGCTCGATCACCTGCGTGCAGACCGACGACTTCTCGCCCAGCCAGACCGGCGTGAGCAGCACCAGGATGTCGGCGGCCATCACCTGCTCGAAGATCGCCGGCCAGTCGTCGCGCTCGGCCCCGTGCTCCGTCATGTCCGGGTACACGCCGGTGGCGATCGCGTGGTCGACGGCGCGGACGATCTCGACCGAGACGCCGAGCCGCCGCATGATCGCGATCGAGCGGTCGGCCAGCCCCTGGGTGTGGGAGACGTCGGGCGAGCGCTTGAGCGTGCAGTTGACGTACACGGCGCTGAGGTCCGAGAAGTCCCAGGGGGACTGCGCGCAGAGTCGCTCCTGCTTGTCGGTGAGGGCGGTCATGTGCGGACGCTATCCGGCGGCGGCCAGCCGGTCGAGCAGCTCGGCCTGCGCGGGGTTGATCCGCTCGCGCGCCTCGGCGAGGGTGAACCACTGCGCGCGGTCGACCTCCGGGAACTCCTGCATCCTGCCCGACCGGGGCGGCCACTCGAGCGTGAAGGTGTTGCTGCGGATCGCGGCCGGGTCGAGGTCGCCCTCCGCCGCCCACGCGGTGACGACCTTGCCGCCGCGCTGGCGGATCGTGCCGAGCTCGGTCAACGTCGTGGGAGCCGGCACGCCGAGCTCCTCCTCGAACTCGCGCAGCGCGCAGGCGCGCGGATCCTCGCCGGGCTCGCACTCGCCCTTCGGGATCGTCCACGCGCCGGCGTCCCGGCGGGCCCAGAAGGGCCCGCCGGGGTGCACGAGCAGGACCTCCCGCCCACCGCCGCGCAGGCGGTGCAGGAGGATGCCGCTGGAAGCCGGCGCCCTCATGCGCCGGATCATCTCCGACGCCACCGAGGCGAAGCCGGTGACGAGCGCAGCGAGGCAGGAGCGTCGGTCGCCGTCACGGGGCCGCCCCGAGGCGAAGCCGGTGGCGAGCCGAAGGCGAGACAGGAAAGGCCCTGGCACTCACCTCACGCGCGCCCCAAGGTCGGGCCAAGCTTCCGCCAATGGCCGTCCCGCACCCTCTCGCTCCGCGGAGAGGTGCCGGTGCGTTGCCCACCCCGACTCGATCGGAGTCATTCGTGTCAGTTCTCCATCAGCGGCGTCGCGTGATGGTTGCCATGGGGATCGCCGGGACGCTGCTCGCAGCGCCGTCCCTGGCGACCGCCCAGGACGGCCGTTCCGTGTCGCCGCTCCCCACCGCCGCGCCCGACCCGGTGCAGCGCGTGGACCGCACCGCGCAGCGCGCCCCCGGTGCGCAGTTCGACCGCCTGAAGGCCAAGGCGGAGCGCCAGCAGGCCCGCGTCCGCGTGATCGTCGGCCTGCAGACGGCGTTCACGCCCGAGGGCCGGCTGGACTCCGCCGCGGCGAACGCTCAGCGCGCCCGGATCGACGGCGCCCGCAAAGACGTCGTGGACGCGCTCGGCCGCAGCGGCCACTCGGTCGTGCATCGCTACGAGACCGTCCCCTACGTCGCCCTCGAGCTGTCCGGCGAGGCGCTCGCCAGGCTGGAGCGCTCCGGCGAGGCGGCGAGCGTGCAGGAGGACACCGCGGACTTCGCGCAGCTCTCCCAGAGCACCCCGCTCGTCGAGGCGACCGAGGCCGCGGCGCTCGGCCGCGGCGGCGCCGGCCAGCACATCGCGGTGCTGGACACCGGGATCGACAAGACGCACTCCTTCCTCACCGGCAAGATCGTGTCCGAGGCGTGCTTCTCGGCCCGCGCGAACTGCCCCGGCGGCGTCACCAGCTCCACCGCTGTCGGCTCCGGCGTCAACTGCGCTTACGCCGTCAGCGGCTGCCGGCACGGGACGCACGTGGCCGGGATCGCGGCGGGCAAGGGGACATCGTTCAGCGGCGTCGCGCGTGACGCGAAGCTGATCTCGATCAACGTCTTCTCCAGGTTCACCGGCACCGAGTGCGCCGGCGCGGGCGAGTCGCCCTGCACCAAGAGCTTTGTGAGCGACCAGATCAAGGGGCTCGACCGCGTGTTCGGGCTGCGCGGCACGTTCCGGATCGCCTCGGTGAACATGAGCCTCGGCGGCGGCAAGCACACCGTCAACTGCGACACCGACTCGCGCAAGGCGGCGATCGACAACCTGCGCTCGGCCGGCATCGCGACCGTCATCGCGTCCGGGAACAACGGCTTCAACGACGGCGTGAGCGCGCCCTCGTGCATCTCCACGGCGATCACGGTCGGCTCGACCACGAAGACCGACGCCGTGTCGGCGTTCTCGAACTCGCATGCGCTGGTGGAGCTGCTGGCGCCGGGCTCGGCCATCAACTCCTCCGTCCCGGGCGGCGGCTTCGTGCCCTTCGACGGGACCTCGATGGCCACCCCGCACGTCGCCGGCGCCTGGGCGGTCATCCGCCAGGTCAGCGCCGCGTCGGTCCCGACCATCCTCAGCCACCTCCAGAGCACGGGCAAGCCCGTCACCGATCCCGACAACGCGGTCACCAAGCCGCGGATCCGGGTCCTGACCGCCTCCACCCGGCTGCGTGACACGGGCTTGAAGCCGGGCGCCGGCTTCATCCTCCAGGGCGGCGGCATCGCGTCCAACGGCGTCGGCCTGGCGACCCGCGCCGGCGCCCCGGCGACCGGCACGATCAACCTCACCGGCATCCCGGCCGGCGCGGTCGTCCAGCACGCCGCGCTGTACTGGATGACGATCGGCGGGCCGGACAACCGGGCCGTGTTCAACGGCGTCAGCCGCACGGGCACGCTCGTCGGCGCGTCGAAGGACAGCTGCTGGAACATCAACCAGCTCGGCGCCAACCGCGTGTACCGCCACGTGTTCCCGACGGGCGTGGTGACCGGCAACGGCGCGTACACGGTCGGCGGCGTCGGCGGCTTCTCCGGCATCGACGGCCAGGGCGCGTCGCTGGTGGTGCTCTACCGCGTCCCGGGCTCCCTGAAGACCGGCCGCCTGATCATCCGCCACGGCGCGATCTCCGGCGTCAGCTCCGGTCAGGTCATGAGCAACACCTTCACCGGCCTCACGGTCCCGGCTCCCGCGTCGACCGTGCGCCTGCACGCGGGCATGGCCGACGGCCAGGCGGGGGCCACCGAGAACGCGATGCTCTTCAACGGCGCCGCGATCTCGCCGGTGAACTTCTACGACGGCACCGACGGGCCGCTGTGGGACGACGACCGGATGCTCATCTCGGCCGCCCACCTGCCGGTCGGCACGACCACGCGCTCGAACACCATCACGGTGGGCAGCGACTGCCTGGCGTGGGCGTACTCGGCGCTGGGGTACCAGCACTCGTAGGACGTGCGAGCGGAGGGCCGGGCGACCCGGCCCTCCGCTTCACCGCGCCTGGGCCACGACCAGGCCGGCCATCGCCTGCATGCCGATCGGGTTCGGGTGCACGGGCGGACCGGCGGGCGCTGCGCGAGCAGGCGGACCGGCTGGCCGAGCTGCACGTGTGACAGACTCGCGCGCGTGTTCGACCACGTGACCCTGCGCGTGGCGGACCGGGAGGCGTCCGAGCCGTTCTACGACACCGTGCTGGGGACCTTGGGCGTCGAGAAGGCGCACTCCGGCGAGGTGCTGGCGGAGTGGCAGGAGTTCTCGATCTCCCCGGCCACCGCCGAGCGGCTGCCCACGCAGCGGCTGCACATCGGGTTCAGGGCGCCGTCGCGCGCGCACGTGGACGAGTTCTGGCGCGCCGGCACCGCGGCCGGCCACCGCGACGACGGCGTGGTCTCGGGCACGCCGACCGAGCGGCTGCACATGGCGTTCGGAGCCGCGTCGAACGCGACCGTGGAGGCGTTCCACCGCTCGCTCACCGAGGCCGGTCACCGCGACAACGGCGGCCCCGTGGAGCGCCCCGTCTACCACCCCGGCTACTACGGCGCGGTCGTGCTGGACCCCGACGGCAACAGCGTCGAGATCGTCAACCACAACCGGTGACGCGGCGGGAGCTCAACCGGGCGCTGCTGGCGCGGCAGCTGCTGCTGCGCCGTGCCGTCCTGCCGGTGGCCGACGCGGTCGAGCACCTGCTCGGGCTGCAGGCGCAGGCGCCGATGCCGCCGTACTACGGCCTGTGGTCGCGCCTGGAGGGGTTCGACCCCGATGTGCTGGGCCGGATGCTGACCGACCGCGAGGTCGTGCGGCTGACGCTGATGCGCGGGACGGTCCACCTCGTGACGGTGCGCGACGCGCTGCTGCTGCGGCCGCTGGTCCAGGCCGCGATCGAGCGCGGGCACGACGGGGCGTTCGGGCGGCGGATGAGCGGCGCGCGGGTCGACGAGCTCGTCCCGGCGGTCCGGGAGATCCTGGCCGATGGCCCGCTGGGAGCGCGGGACGTCGCGCGGCGGCTCGTCGAGCGGGGCATCGGCGACGACGTCGAGGCGATCGGGAGCGCCGTCCGCACCTACGTGCCGCTCGTGCAGCTCCCGCCGCGCGGGGTGTGGGGCGCCGGCGGGCACGCGCGGTACGCGACGATCGAGGCGTGGACGGGCCAGGAGCTCGAGGCGGCGCCCTCGATCGACGCCGTGGTGTGGCGCTACCTGCGCGCGTTCGGGCCGGCGTCGGTGATGGACGTGCAGAGCTGGTCGGGCCTGACGAGGCTCAAGGCCGTCATGGAGCGGCTGCGCCCCCGGCTCGTGACGTTCCGCGACGAGGACGGGCGCGAGCTGTTCGATCTCCCCGACGCGCCGCGACCCGATCCGGAGGTCGTCGCGCCGGTGCGGTTCCTGGGCGAGTTCGACAACGTGCTGCTGGGCCATGCCGACCGCCGCCGGATCATCCCGCCGGGCTTCTCGTGGGAGGCGATGCGCGCCGACGGCCGGTTCGTCAGCAACCTGCTGGTCGACGGGATGCTCGGCGGGACGTGGTGGCTCGACAAGCGCGAGGCCACGCTGGCGATCCGGCCGTTCGGCGAGCTGGCGGAGCGCGACGAGGTGGCCGAGGAGGCGCGCCGGATGGCCGACTTCGCCGGCGTGCGAGACGTGCGCTTCGAGGCGGCCGTGGGATAAGGGGTCGATCGCTCCATCCTCCCGATGTAAGGGGGCGTGTCGTAGGCCATCGTTGGGCGCATGCTGATGACCGGTTCAGGCACGATCGACGCCGAACGCGCGTTCGTGCGGGCCGCGCGCGGGCGCCGGCGCGCGGCCTTGCTGCGGTGGCTGCGCGGCGAGCGGGCCGAGGGGCTCCCCGTCTATGACGAGACGGGCGCCTCGAGCGCCGCGCGAGGGATCCGGGCGATCCCGCTGGACGCCATTCTGGGCACGCTCGAGCCCAGCCGCGCCTCCCTCTTCGACCGCCACTTCCGGCCGGCCGCCGGCGCGCGGGCGCGGTGGCAGCGCCTGTGGCTGGCCGAGCACCGCGGCGCAGTCCTGCCGCCGATCTCCGTCGCCCGCGTGGGGAACGGGTTCGCCGTGCGCGACGGCCACCACCGCGTGTCGGTCGCGAGGGCGCGCGGCGCGGCGTGCATCGACGCGCTCGAGCTGCCCTGAGCTACTCGCGCCGCAGCCGGATCGCGTTCTCCGGCTGGAAGGACTCGTTCCTCGGCGACTTCCACGCGCACGGGCCGGATGCGGTGGAGTTCCAAGACCGTGACGTCGCGCTACTTCTCCAGTGGACAGGCGAGCGGGGCGTACTTCGTGGAGGACTGATCGCGCCACACGCGCAGACGAGCCGGCGATACTCTGTAGGAGAGAAGCGCGCACCGCCGGATGTTCACGTCCCCTGCATCTTCGCGTGGCGAGGCAGCCAACCAAGGGGACCAGTTGGGTGGCGCGATGAGCGACACGAGCAAGCGGCAGCCGGTGGCTGACACGCCCAAGCGCGGCGAAGCTGCGTGGAAGGCGGCCAAAGAGGCCATAGCCAGCCGCAACGACCAGGCCCGCAAGCTGGGCAGGGCGCGCCGGCAGAAGCAGTACGAGGAGCATGACGCCCAGCGTCGCGCCGCCGACCGGCGCGAACGGGCGGAGCTCGCAAAGCGCACGCCGTAGCGCCCGGAACTCCACGAGAAGGGATCAATGAATGGCATCGAACGCCAAGAAGAAGACCACGATGGCGAAGCTCAACCGCGAGAACGCGGTCCGCGAGCGCCGGCTGCGCAAGCAGGCCAAGAAGGACGCGCGCAAGCAGGCGGCGGCGGCGGGGCCCCCGAGCGCGCCGAGCGACACCCCCGCCGGCGACGACCCGGTAGCCCCGCCGATCCTCCGCTAGTAGGTCGCCAACACGCGGGCGGGGCCGCCCGAGCCCCGCTCCCACGGGATCACGCCGACCGTGGCGACGGCGCCGGTCGGCGGCAGCCGGTCCAGGTTGGCGAGGTTCTCGATCCCGTAGTTGTCCGCGCCCAGCCACATGGTGTGGACGCCGAACGTCCGCGAGGGGCCGTGGTCGAGGCTGAGCGTGTCGACGCCGATGGCGGCCGCGCGGCGCTCCGCCAGTAGCCACTCGACCGCCTCCTCGCCGAACCCCGGGAAGTGGTAGGTGCCGCCGGCGTCGGTGCCCTTGAACTCGTCCTCGTCGCCGATCTTGCGCGCCCAGCCGGAGTCCATCGCCACGAGCGCGCCGCGTGGGATGCGGCCGTGGCGGCGCTCGAACCGGCGCAGGTGGCGGGGGCTGAGCACGACGTCGGGGTCCTGTCGCGCGCGCGAGGAGATGTCGATCACCACGATCGGGAGGACGAGCTCGCGCGGCCGCAGCTCGTCCACCAGCCGGCCGCCGGTGACGAAGTGCCCGGGCGCGTCGAGGTGCGTGCCGGAGTGCTCGCCGAACGTCCACTCCTGTGAGTAGAAGCCGTTGTCCCCGATCGTGAAGAGCGTGCGGCGGGTGGGCTCGTCCCCGGTGTAGAGCGGGAAGCCGGCCGTGAACCGGTGCGTCAGGTCCACGACCCTGCCGCGCCGCCGCCCGCGCCGCCGCTGGGCCCCGGCGCCGGCCGGCAGGAGCGCGGC
>JBOGYU010000137.1:0-10239 GCA_050696935.1 Solirubrobacteraceae bacterium
GCCGGCGGGCTGGCGCAGCGACGCCAGCCGGCTCCGCGGCGCGCGTCGGCGAGCCCGTTATGCGGCCCGGCTTGGTTTCGGCTGGACGCTGATGAGGTCCTCGTCCACGATCGCGTCCTGGATCCGTTGGTGCGCGGTGTTGAGGTCGCCGAGCAGTTGCTCGACCTGCTCGTGCACGAGCGCGCGGAGCGGGCGCTCGCCAGCCGGCGTCTGCACGAGGCGGGCGACCACGTCGGCGACCTCCTGGGCATCGGGCTCGGTTGGCTCTTCCAGCTCTCGCTCGAGCCGGCTCGCGAGCTCGCCGTACGCGTCGCGGCGGCGTGCGTCCTCGCGGGTCAGGCCCCGCAGATAGTCGCGGTAGTAGATCCGCGCGTTGTCGATCAGGTCGGTGGGGTAGGCACCTGGTTCGACGATGACTACGTCGACGCCGCTCTGCGACAGCTCGTACCGGCTGACCTCGGTCATCGCCTCCATCGCCCACTTGGTGCCGTTGTACGCGCCCTGGAACGGGAACGCGATCCGGCCGACGCGCGACGTGATCTGCACGACCAGCCCCTCGCCCTGCTCGCGCATCGTCGGAAGGACGGCGCGGTTCATGCGTAGATGGCCGAACACGTTGGTCTCGAAGACCTCCTGGATGTCCGCGATGGTCTGGGTCTCCAGCAGCGCCGGATAGAAGATGCCGGCGTTGTTGACCAGCACGTCGACGCGCCCGGCTCGCCGCAGGACCTGCTGCACCCCCGAGCCGACGGACCGATCGCTGCGGACGTCGATATCGACCACCTCGAGCGCCAGACGCTCCTCGCGGACGAGCGGACCAGCCCGCCGTCGGGCACGACCGCCGCCGCGCCCAGAGCGGCCGCGCCTCCGAGGAACGACCGGCGGCTGAGATTCCCTTCACTCACTGTTGGACCTCGTTGGTGGTGGCTGAACCGAGTGTGTGACCAGACACTCATCAGAGGCCGAACACATGTCCTGGACCCTCGCCGGGTGCGCGTAAGAACCGGATAAGGTGACGGCCGGTCGCGATATCACTGCCCGCGCACCGGCCCTGCGAGCGACAACTTCGCTGAGCCGGCTCCCGGCCTCGACGGCCTGCTCGCGTCGGGGCGAACTCCCGGCGGGAGGCCCGCATGGCGGCGCTCGCCGACGGCTACGTGCCACTGACCGAGACGAGAACGTGGCCGACTTTGCGCATCGCGGCAGACCACGTCACCGCTGGGCATCACCACCCCGGCGTGCTGATTGGGTCACGTCCCTAGGGTTGGTGTAAGAGGCGGTCGGACGGAACAGCGCTGAGCGTGGTTCCGGCCACCGTGGCGTCCGTGATCGTCGGGTGTTCCACGACTCGACGAAGGTGGCGCCAGCGATGCCGGTGCCGACAGGATGACGATCGAGGAGACCCGAGCATGCTCGACACCGAAGCCGGCGTTTCCCCCAGGAAGGCCGCGACCGGCGTCGTCGACGCGACCCGCCGCGGACCGCGCGCCGTGCGGAAGATCGCTCGCCCGTAGTCCTCGACCGCCTCTGAGTTCGCCGCGCGACGGTTCCCGCGAGCGGCGGGCTGCGCTGAGGCTGGCGTCACGCGGCCGCGGAGATCATCGAACCACCAGCCTTGCCGTCATGCCGGCCTGCTCGTGGCTGCCGACCGGGCAGAACAGCTCGTAGGCCCCGGGCTCGAGATCCGCCTCGACGCTCGACGTGCCGCCTTTGCCGACGGTCTCGCCGATCTCCTCGACCCCCTCGCCGCGAACGCCGATCGCGTGCGGGATGTTCGACGAATTGCGCATCTCGATCCGGGCGCGGCCCCCGGCCGCGCGCACCGCACTGCGCTCGAACCGCAGCGAACCGTCTCCGGCAGCATCGATTCGCAGCGAGCTGCGCAGTCTGTCGCCGGCACCGCACGCGCCGAGACTGAACGCAAGCCAGCACGTCACAGCCACTTGAGGCACCGGAAGGTTGCGGCATCTCCAGCGCAGGCTTGACACTAGCCAAAACATAGGTTTAGGCTACAGCCGACACCGTGCTGAAGGATTCCGAACTTGAGACTTGACCGACGACAGCTATTGGGCGGCGGCGCGCTCGCCGCCGCAGGAGCGCTGACCGCGCTGAACCCGCGCGGCGATCGGGCCGCGGCGCAGGCCGCCTCGACCGCGCACGCCGGGATGGGCATGAGGGGTCACGGCGGCGGGGCGGCCGGCGCGACGATGCGCAAGGGCCAGACCGTCGACCATCGCGCCAACGGCTTCAATCCCACCGACATCCTGCGCGACTTCGACGAGGGCCGAACGAGCCGACTGGCGACCGGGCGCACGCTGCGCGAGTGGGAGATCGTCGCGGCTGACAAGGAGATCGAGGTCGCGCCCGGGATCAAGTTCCCGGCGTGGACGTTCAACGGCCGCGTGCCGGGTCCGACGCTGCGCGCCCGCGAGGGCGATCGAATGCGTGTGCGGTTCGTCAACGGCTCAGAGCATCCGCACACGATGCACTTCCACGGCATCCATCCGGCCGAGATGGACGGGGTGCCCGGGGCGGGCCCGGGACTGATCGAGCCGGGGAAGAGCTTCGTGTACGAGTTCGACGCCGAGCCGTTCGGCATGCACCTGTACCACTGCCACGTCGGCCCGCTGGCCGAGCACATCGCGCGCGGCATGTACGGCGCGTTCATCGTCGACCCGAAGCAAGGGCGTGACGAGGCCGACGAGCTCGTGATGATGATGAACGGCTTCAACACGAACTTCGACGCCGAGGGCAACCAGGTCTACGCCGTCAACTCGATCCCCTTCCATCACGTCAACGAGCCGATTCGGGTCTCTCGCGGTGAGCTGGTGCGGATCTACCTGGCCAACATCCTCGAGTTCGACCCGATTAACTCCTTCCATCTGCACGGCAACTTCTTCGAGTTCTTCCCGACCGGGACGCGACTTCAGCCCGCCGACTTCACCGACACGATCGGCATGGTCCAAGGCCAGCGCGGCATCCTCGAGGTGCGCTTCCCGCACCGCGGCATGTTCATGTTCCACGCCCACAAGACCGAGTTCGCCGATCTCGGCTGGATGGGCTTCTTCGAGGTCGTCTGATGGAAGCCGGCAGCCACACCCAGCCGCCGGTCGAGACGCCCACCGCACCGCGAAGCCGCGTGCCCGCATGGGCACTCGGGGCCATCCCGCTCGCGCTCATCGTCGCCGCGCTCGCTGCGCTGCTCACCGTCGGCGGCGACACCCTCGGCGAGCGGCTCGGCCCGCCCGTCGAGGAGCTCGCCGCCGAACGCACGGTGCTGCGTCCCGGCGAGATCGAGCTGACTGTCCGCAACACCGGACCCGACCCCGTGACCGTCGCGCAGATGTTCGTCAATGACACCTACGTCGACTACAGCACGACCGGCAACGAGATCGGCCGTGGCGGGACCGAGACCTTCACCCTCGACTATCCCTGGCAGCAGGACTTTCCGTACCTGGTGACGCTGGTGACCGCGACCGGCGTCACCGTCGAGCACGAGATCCCCGTCGCGGTGGAGACCCCGTCAGCCGACGGTGACTTCTACGGGCTGATGGCCCTGTTGGGCACCTACGTGGGCATCATCCCGGTGGTGCTGGGCATGCTCTTCCTGCCCTTCCTGCGCCAGGTGCGCGAGCACTGGATCCGCTTCTTCATGGCGGTCACCGTGGGACTGCTCGGCTTCCTGGCCCTCGACGCCTACCTCGAGGGCACCGAGATCGCCGAATCGGGGTCTGGAGCATTCGGCGGCGCCGAACTGCTCTTCATCGGCGCGGGCGCCGCCTACCTCGGACTGGTCGCGCTCGATCGCTTCCTGCGTGCACGTGGCGAGCGTGCCCGAGAAGCCGGGGCGAGCGCCTTCCAGCTCTCGCTGCTGGTCGCGATCGGGATCGGCCTGCACAACCTCGGCGAGGGGCTCGCGATCGGCTCAGCCTACGCCGTCGGCGAGCTCGCGCTCGGCGCCTTCCTGGTGTTCGGCTTCGCCCTGCACAACACGACCGAGGGCCTGGCCATCGTCGCGCCGCTGAGCGGGTACCGGCGCCCGTCGCTCGGCCGACTGGCGGCGCTCGGGCTGATCGCCGGCGCCCCGGCGATCCTGGGCGCCGTCATCGGTGCGTCGGCCTTCAACCCCGAGCTCGCCGCGCTGCTGATCGGGGTCGGCATCGGCGCCATCGTCCAGGTCATCGTGCAACTCGTACCGGCGGTCCGCGACCGTGCCGGCCGCGCGCTGTACCCGGCGAGCGTTGGCGGCATCCTCACCGGCGTCCTCGTGCTCTACGTCACCGGCCTGCTGGTGAGCGCCTAATGGCCGCCGTCGATCAGCCGCGGCTCTCCGAGGCGATCGAGAACTACGCCAAGGCGATCTACGCCCTGGCTCGCCGCGGCGACGGCACGGTCACCACGAACGCGCTGGCCGAGCGCGTCGGCGTGAGCGCCGGGTCGGTGTCGTCGATGGTCAAGAGGCTCGCCGAGCGCGGGCTGGCCGAGCACGAGCCCTACCGCGGCGTCCAGCTCACCGCCGAAGGGCGACGCGTCGCCCTCTCCGTCCTGCGCCACCACCGGCTCCTCGAGCTCTACCTCGCGGAGCATCTGGGTGTTCCATGGGACCGGGTGCACGAAGAGGCCGAGGCGCTCGAACACGTCATCTCCGAAGACCTCGCGGCACGCATCGCCGCCAAGCTCGGCCACCCGACACACGATCCGCACGGCGACCCCATCCCAGACGCCGCCCTGGCGATCGACGAGGGGCACACCCGCAGCCTTGCCGAGATGGATATCGGCGAGCGGGGCCGGTTCGTGCGCGTGTCGGACACTGACCCGGAAATGCTGCGCTATCTCGATGGACGTGGCATCGCCCTGGGCGACGAACTCGAGGTCGTCGCGCGCGAGCCGTTCGACGGCCCCCTGACCGTGCGCTTCGGCGCTGAGGACCACGTCCTCGGCGGAGGACTGACGCGAGCGATGCGCATCGACGTGACCACTCGCTGACCGAGGAGGCAGTCGCATGGCGACAGACAAGCGCGCAGGCGGGAACACCGGCGGGATCGGCCTCGGGGGCATCCTGGTGATCGTGGGGATTGTGCTGATGATCGTGTGGAGCTTCTGGGTCGGCCTCATCATCGCCCTGATTGGCCTCGTCGCCTTCGGCGGCTTCGCAAGGGGCAAGTGGTACTGAACGGGGCGCTGCGCCGTGCGGGGCGCCGTGCGGTTCGGCGCCACGCGCAACGCTGAGCCGGGCCCTGGCCGCAGAGTCCACGCCCGCCCGGCGCTGTTCACTCGGTTGAGTGCCGCGGGGGCGGCGCGCTGCGGACCGCTACCTGCGAGATCTGGGTGTCGTCGCCGGCGAGCACTTCCAGGCGCGCGCCCTCGAGCTCGACGGTCTCGCCGGTGTGGGGGACGCGGCCGAGGTGTTCGATGAGGTGGCCGTTGAGGGTGGTTTCGTGCGGCGCGTCGAGCGTGAGGCCGAGCTCGCGGGCCACGAGGCGGACCGGGACCGAGCCGTCGAGCCGCAGCTCGCCGTCCTCTCGGTGGACGAGCTGCTGGGCGGCGGTGTCGAACTCGTCGTCGATCTCGCCGACGAGCTCTTCGAGCACGTCTTCGAGCGTGAGCAGCCCGGTGACGGTGCCGTGCTCGTCGACCACGAGCGCGACGTGGCGCCGCTCTCGTCGCATGTCGCGCAGCACCTCGTCGACGCGGGTGCCTTCGGCGATCCGCGGCAGTGGGCGGGCGCGGGCGCGCAGGTCGATGTCCTTGCCGAGCGCGGCCGGAAGTAGGTCCTTGGCGTTGATCACGCCGATGGCGCGATCGAGGTCGCCGTTGTGTTCGACCAGTGGCAGTCGGGTGCGTCCGGTTTGCATCGCGGTTTCGATCACCTGGTCGATCGTGTCGGTGGTGGTGACGTAGTCGATGTCAGGGCGGGGCTGCATGACCTCGCGCGCGCGCAGGTCCCCGAAGACCAGCGCAGCCTCCGACAGCTGGCTCTCGTCGGCCTCGATCAGCCCGCCGGCGCGGCTTTCGCGCAGCAGCTGGCGCAGCTCGTCTTCGCTGTGCGGGCTATGCCCGGCCTCGGAGGCGGGCGGGATCCGGAACGGCTTGAGCACGAGGTTGCCCATGCCGTTGAACAAGTCGACGACCGGCTTGGTGGCCAAGTAGAAGGCGCGCATCGGCGGCGCGAGCAGCAGCGCGATCGGGCCGGTGCGGGCGATCGCGGCGCTCTTGGGCGCCAGCTCGCCGAGCACCACGTGCGCGACGGTGATGATCGAGAACGCCACAGCCGACGCCAGGCCGAAGCCGACGATCCGGGTCTGCTCGCCGAAGACCGGTTCGAGCAGGTCATGGAATGCCGGCTCTCCGACGGCGCCGAGGCCGAGCGAGGACAGCGTGATGCCCAGCTGGCAGGCCGACAGGTAAGAGTCGATGTGCTCGACGGCGTGCTGCGCCGACCGCGCACCCGGCCGGCGCTCGCGCACGAACTCCGCGGCCTGGGTGGGGCGCAGGCGCGCGATCGAGAACTCGGCCCCCACGAAGAACCCGTTGGCCGCCACCAGAGCGACCGCGACGATGAGACCGAGCTCCATCGGCGTCAGCGGGTCGGACTTCGATGCTGGTAGTCGATCATCATGTCAGCGCCGGTGGCGACCACGCTGCGCCCGGTTCGGCGCGCGCTCAGGTAGGACAGGGTCGCCCGTCGCTGCGCGAGCAGCCAGTCCATCGGTACGGCGAGCGTCCCGGCCTCTTCTCGCACGTGGGTGCCGTGCGCCCTCATGCCAACGGTCGGCAGCTCGGTGGGTTCCAACGGTGCGCCCACGGTAGCGGGTGCTGCGGGCGCACGAGCGAGGGTGGCGGCATGGTGATCGACGGTCGGCAGCGTGAGCACCCCGTTGAGAGGGTGCGCTGCGCGGGATGCCGTCGCCATAGGGAGCGCCCCCTATCTCGGCCAGCTCGTCTCTATGGTTGGACGAGCCCGCGGCGGATCGCGTAGCGGGTGAGCGCGACGCGGTCGCGCAGCCCCAGCTTGTCGAGGATGTGCTCGCGGTGGCGCTCGACGGTGTGCTCGCTGATGTGCAGCAGCTCGGCGATCTCGCGGCCGCTGTGGCCCTCGGCGATCAGCTTGACCACCTGCGTCTCGCGGTCGGTCAGCGGGTCGCTGCGGGCCGCCTCGCCTTGCCGCGCTCGCTCGAGGTGGTCGCGCATCAGCGCGCTGAAGCCGTTGGGGTATAGGAACGGCTCGCCGCGCATCGCGGCGCGGCACGCCTCGATCAGTGTGTGATCGGCGTCGGCCTTGAGCACGTAGCCGCTGGCGCCGGCGCGCAGCGCCTCGAACAGGTACTGCTCGCTGTCGTGCATGGACAGCAGCAGGCTGCGCAGCTCGGGCCGCCGCGCACTCAGCTCGCGCGCCACCTGCAGCCCGGTCAGCCCGGGCATCGCGACGTCGAGCACCGCCAGGTCAACGTCCTCGCGCAAGGCGAGGGCGAGCGCCTCGAGGCCGTCGGCCGCCTCGGCCGCGACCTGCAGGTCGGGCTCGGCATCGAGCACCAGCCGCAGCCCACGCCGCACGACGGCGTGATCGTCGGCGAGCAGGATGCGGGTCCGCAGCGGCGTCACGACTCGGACTGCAACGGCAGCGAGAGCCGCACCAGCGTTCCATGCCAGGGACGGCTGCGGACGTCGAGCTGCGCGCCCACCATCAGCGCGCGCTCGCGCATCCCCAGCAGGCCGTTGGCCGTCACCGTGCCGGGATCGAAGCCCCGCCCCTCATCGCCGACGTCGAGCACGAGCGCGTCATCGCTGACCCGCACGGTCAGGTCGGCGCTATCGCAGCCCGCGTGTCGCAGCACGTTGGTCAGCGCCTCTTGGGCGACACGGTAGACCACGAGCTCCTCCTCGGCGGTCAGCGGGGGCAACACCGGCTGCAGCTGGGGCTCGACGTGCAAACCCGACTGGCGGGAGAGACGCTCGGCCAGCGCGGCCAACGCGCTCGGTAGCCCGAGATCGTCCAGCGCCTCCGGGCGCAACTCCCGCGCCACCCGCCGGACGTCGTCCAGCGACTCGCGCGCGAGACCGTGCGCCTCCAGCACGATCGGCTCAACATCCGGGCCAGCGAGTCGGCGGGCGCTGGTGAGCCGCAGCAGCAGCGCGGTGAGCCGCTGGCCGATCTCGTCGTGCAGCTCGCGCGCGATCCGCAGCCGCTCGCCCTCCTGGGCGCTGAGCGCACGCCGGGTGCTGTCGCGGCGCTCGTCCTCCAACCGCTCGCCCATCGCGTTGAACGCCACCGCGAGCTCGCTCGCCTCCGACGGGCGGCCGGGGACCGACACGCGCTCCCGCGCCAGCGGGTCGGCGCGGCGCATAGCCGTCGTCACGCGCTCCAGCGGCGCCAGCTCGCGCGCGAGCAGCAGCCGGTTGACCGTGAGCATCACCGCCAGGCTCCCGACCACGATCAGCAACTCCTTGGTGGCAACCGGCGAGCTGATCATGCCAGGCGAGAAGACCGCGACGGCCACCGCCCCGCTGAGCACGAGCACGGCCGCGTTGACGGCAAACACCCGCCACGACAGCGACACGTAGCGTGGACCCTCCACGCGGCCAGCGCTGTCCCCCCGCCCCGTCATCGCGGGCCAGCGAGGACGAAGAAGATCAGCATCTGGGACACCGCACCTCCTGATATCCACTTCAACGATGACGCGCCCAGCCGTTCGCACCATAGGGGGCCCGTCCCCATCTCGACCCACCGTCGTCACGCGCCGCGCAGGTAGACGGCTGACGACGTGGGCGGCGATCAGGCGCTAGCCCGCTTCGCCCGCGTAGGCGGCCTCGCCCAGCCGTGCACGCACGCGCTCGACGATGGCGCGCGGCGACGCGGTGCCGAGCTCGCGCCCGAGGATCGCGATCGCGATCGCGATCCCGGTGGCAGACAGGGCAACGCCCACGCCGAACGAGAACGCCGTGATGCGGGCGATGTCGACCGCCTCGCCGGTGACCGCGACGAAGCCGTAGGTGAGCATCGCGATCCGCAGGCCCGCGCTCGCGGGAGCGACCGGGATGATGCGGCCTCCACCCTGGGCGGCCATCACCAGCACCACCGTGGCGACGGTCACCGGGAGCGCGAACGCCGCCATCAAACACGCGATCGAGCCCAGGCGGATCATCCGCGCAAGCGCCTGCCACGCGACCACCCCGCGCAGGAAGTCGCGCGGCCGGTCCAGGATGGCAAAGCCTCGGCGCAGGCCGGCGAGCAGTCCGCGCGTCCGCCGCCGCAACGCACGGAACAGCAGCACGCTCGCCACTCCGGTCGCCACCGTGCCGACCGTCGAGATGAACGGATGCTCGATGAAGAGCGAGACCTCCAGTGAAGGCACCTCGCTCGGCGCGATTGGCACGGGCAGGAAGCCTCGGCTGAGCGCCCAGATGACGAGCGCGATCCCGACGGCGGTCTCGAACAGGGTCTCGGGAACGAATGTGGCGGCCAGCGTGGACCAGCGCGTGCCGGGCGCGCGCCTGCGAACGAGATAGAGCTTCGCGAGATCGCCGCCGCGTGCCGGAACAATGCTGTTGAGCCCGCTCCCGGCCAGGTACGCGAACGTGACGTCACGCGCCCGCAACTCCGTCGCCTCCGGATAGGCGGCGCGGATGATGGTGAACCACCCGCGCGTGCGGACCACCTGTTGCAGCACGTGCAGCAGGACGCCGGCGACAAGCCAGCCCGGGGCGACGGTGGCCACGTCCTCGACGATCAGCTCGACCGCATGGCGAGCGCTCCTCGCTGCGGACTCGAGTCGTTCGATCACGCCGTCGAGGGTACGCGGAAGTTGCTGACGTCACCTGCGCTTTCGCCGCGAGTGCGCGATCGAAACGTCGGCATGGCCAAGTGGTTGTGTTCTTCCAGCCTGGCCACCGCGTCCCCGGTGATCGTGACAAGAACGGCCGCGCCTACGGCTGGACAGCACGGTCGTGATCGACGTCCAGGACGATCCTCCAGGCTGGTTACGCCGAGCGGCACAGCGCGGCAAACGCCGCCAACGCTTCGTTGTGCGAGCACGTGCTCAAGCGCGACAGCGGACGCCTACGCGAGCGCCAGTAGCCGCTGGCCGGCGGACGCGGAGCTCGTCGGCCACCCGCCGCAACCCCGCCGCCGAGCGCAGGACCGGCCCGGCGCGTGCCCGGCCGCCCTCGTTACCGAGCCCATTCGGGCCAGCGCGTCGGCGCAACGATCGCGGGACGGCCCAGTCGTCGCGCCGCATCCAC
>JBOGYU010000138.1:0-10174 GCA_050696935.1 Solirubrobacteraceae bacterium
GCTCACCGTCCTGGCGGCGGCGGTCGCCGGCTCCCGGACGTACGTCGGCGTCCACTACCCGCTCGACGTCGTCGTCGGGGCTTGCGCAGGCGCGACCGTCGCCCGGCTCACCTGCCACCTCTGGCCGAGGCTGCCCGGCTTCGCCGACGCGGTCCCGCCGAGCGAGGACCTGCGACGACTGGTGCCCGTGAGCGAGGGCGAGGGCATCGGGCTGGTGGTGAACCCCGGCTCGGGCGGCGCGCGGGCCGCCGACTCGGGCGACGAGCTGCGGAGCAGGCTGCCCCGAGCCCACGTCGTCGGGCTCGGAGCCGGCGATCAGCTCCGTCGCGCGCTCGAGCAGCTCGCGACCACGTGCGAGGTCGTGGGAATCTGCGGCGGCGATGGCTCGGCCGCCGCGGCGGCGCAGGTCGCGCTCGACCGCTCGCGTCCGATGCTCCTCATCCCCGGTGGCACGCTCAACCACCTGGCGCGAGACCTGCGGGTGAACACCGCCGACGACGCGACTGCGGCCCTCGCCCGCGGCGAAGCCGTCGGCGTCGACGTGGGCTGCATCGACGGTCGGCTGTTCCTGAACTCCGCCGGCTTCGGCGCCTACCCCGACATGCTCGACGCTCGCCGGGGGCTCGAGCACCGGCTCGGTCGCTGGCCCGCGCAGCTCGCGGCGCTCATCCAGACGCTCCTGCGCGCCGAGCCGCTCGAGCTGACGGTCGACGACCGGAGACGGCTCGTGTGGATGGGGTTCGTCGGCAACTGTCGCCACGAGCCGGCCGGCCTCGGCCCGAGCTGGCGCCCCCGGCTCGACGACGGGTGCTTCGACGTCCGCCTGCTCCTCGCCGAGTCCCGCTACTCACGGCAACGCCTGATGAGCGCCATCCTCACCGGCCGTCTCACCAGCGCTCGGGACTACCTGCAGTTCCAGGCTCGAGAGCTCCGTATCGAGTCGAACCGGCCTCACCTCCGGCTGGCCCGTGACGGCGAATGCTTCGACGGGCACGGCCACTTCGTCATCGAGAAGCGCCCGGACCGCGTGGCCGTCTACGCGCTCCACCAGCCCGCCAAGGCACGTCAGCGTGAGGCGCGGCGCGCCCGGCGGCCGGCGGAGCGGCGGGGGAATCGGGCCTAGCCACCGATGGGCTGCATCGGCGTACCGGTCTTGAAGGCCGGATGAGGCCGCCACTCGCCACGGCTCGCCCCAACTCCGACGGAGGGGCGAACCGGGCGAGTGGCGGCGGGCAGGAACCGGCTACGCCGCGGCGCGGGCCTCCGACGGCGAGGACGACGCCACGCGCGGGTGCAGGGTGACGACCTCGGCGGCGGGCGCGTAGCGCTCGTCGTAGCCCCGCCGGCGCGCCAGCGCCGCGAGCGGCGCCATGACCAGGCGCACGACCCACGCGGGCGGGAACGGCGCCCGGACCTCGCGGGCGAAGCGGCGGACGAACAGGGCGAGGTGCAGCGGCTTCGGCATCCCGGAGCGCATCACGTTGCCCTCCATCGCGAGCTCGACCGTCGTCTCGAACAGCTGCTCCATGTCGAGCGCGGGGAGGACCTCGACGCGCACGCGCGCCGTCTCGTCGCCGCCGTTGGAGAACCGGTGAACGCGGCCCGCCGGCACGACGACCGTCTCGCCCGGCCCGGCGACGATCCGCCGCAGGCCCATCCGGAACTTCATCGTGCCCTCGATCACGTGGAAGCGCTCCTCCTGCTCGGGGTGCACGTGCGCGCCCGGCACGGACCCGTCCGGCGCGAGCTCCATCTCGATCTCGAGCTTCTCGCCGCCGGTGTCCCGCGCGGTCTGCAGGAAGGTGATCCTCTCGCCGCTGACCGGGTTCTCGATGGTCTGTCCCTTGTACGCCATTTCCAACAGCTCCTCTGTGTCGAACATCAACTGGAGAGGAGCCTCCCGGCTGGGACGTCATTCGTCGTCGGCCGGGATGGCGATTTGGGGTGGCCCCCAGGGCGATCTCTACGTGGCCCCGAGGCGGAGGGGGCGTCATCCCGGAGGATGACGCCCCGTCAACCGATCTAGCTGCCCGAGGCCTGCGTGTACAGGCTCTGGGCCACCGAGCCCTGGTAGGGGCCGAACATCACGTTCTTGAGCGTCCTGTACCCGTAGGAGTTCACGGAGTAGACGCTGGACCCGACGATCCAGCCGCCGCCGCTCGAGCCGCCGGTCATGTCGCAGTCGATGCCCATGGTCGGCGGGTCGGCGGAGGTGTCGTTGTACCGCAGCGGGGACTCGCACACCCACAGCCGCTGGCCGTCGAACGGCGCGCCCGCCGGGTAGCCGTGCGCGGCGTAGTTCTGGTTGCGGTCGTAGTTGAAGCCCACGTTGCGGCCGCCCACCACGTCGGTCAGCGAGGAGCCGCCCTGGGTCGACACCACCGCGGCGCCGAGGTCGTAGGAGAAGTCGCCGCCCGACGCCCACGCGCTCGTGGTCAGCAGCGTCCGCGCGCTCCAGGTCCCGTACGGCCGGCTGCCGTCGGCGTAGGCCGGGACGAAGGCCCAGTTGGTGTGGAACCCGCCGCCGCCGTCGTGCACGCAGTGGCCGGCGGTCCAGACCGTGCTGCGGTTGCCGCTCAGCAGCGCGGTGCCGGAGCACACGTAGTTGAGCCCGCCGTCGCTGAAGAACACCTTGCCGTTCGTGCTCGTCGGGAACGACGTGTAGGGCGGCGGCACCTGATAGGCGCTCGCGGCCTTCGGCTTCGGCTGCGCCTTGGGCTTCGGGGCCGGCTTGCCCTTCCCGGCGAGCACCCGGCCCGCGGGAACGGCGTTCGCCATCCGGTCCGCGGTCCAGTACCGCTCCACCGCCGCCTTGTCCTGCGCGACGGCCTTGGTCTTGACCCGCGCCTGCGCGGGCGCGGCGACCAGCGCGCACGCCAAGACGGCGAGCACCAGCAGATGGAGACGTCGCATCCTTTCCTCCCGTTCAATTCGCGCCGGCCAGGCCCCCTGCCCGGCCGTGCGCGCGCACCAATGTAGCTACCCGCCAAGCCCGTGCTCCAGCGCTCCCTTCACGCTCGCGTCCAGCGCGTTGAGCCGGTAGAGCGCCAGCGCCTCCGCAGAGCCCAGCCGCCGCTCCGGGCCATGGTGGCAGAGCACGCAGTGCAGCAGCGCGAGCCGCCGCTCGCTGTCCATCCCGCCCATCCGCTCCTCCAGCAGGCTCACCCCGAGCGCCTCGTGGCCGAGCAGGCGGCCCTCGTCCGACAGGGTGATGTCGGCCCCATAGGCGAACTCGCGCGTCTTGCCGAGGTCGTGCACCAGCGCGGCGCACAGCAGCAGGTCGGAGTTCAGCCGCGGGTGCAGCTGCGCCGCCTCCAGCGCCAGCGTGCCCACCGCCACGGTGTGCTCGAGCAGACCGCCCAGGTACGCGTGGTGGCCCCCGCGCGTGCACGGCGCGCGCCGCCACTCCGCGCGCAGCGCGCGATCGCCGAGCAGCCGCTCGAGCAGCGCCGCGTACGCCGGGTCGTGGACCTCGCGCGCCAGGTGCTCGAGGAACCCGTCGAGCTCGTCGAGGTCCCGGTAGGCGACCGGTAGGAACTCGGCCGGATCGGCGGCCGCCTCGCGCGCGATCTCCCGCACCTCCACCTGCAGCTCGTCGCGGAACCGCTCCACCCGCCCGCGCACCCGCACGAGGTCGCCGCGCTCGAAGCGCCCGGCCAGCACGTCGGCGTCGCGGAACGCCCGCGCCTGCATCGCGCCCGTGCGGTCGCGCAGCTCGAGCGCCAGGTACGCCAGGCCGGACCGCGCGAGCAGCCGGTCCTTGCGCGCGCAGGCGAAGACCGCGTCGACGTCGTCGCCCGGGCGGAGGGTCGCGATCGAGGGCACCCCCCGATCATGGCCGCCGGGCCGGACGGCGAGTCGCTACGGTGGACCGGTGCAGCCACTGCGCTGGGAACGCCGACCGGACGGCCTGAGAGCGCCGGCGCTGCTGTGCGCGTTCAAGGGCTGGAACGACGCCGGGGAGTCCGCCACCTCCGCGCTGACGTTCATGGGCGCAAGCCTCGAGGCCCACCGGTTCGCGACGATCGACCCCGAGGAGTTCGTCGACTTCCAGGCCACGCGGCCCGACGTCAAGCTCGTCGACGGCCTCTCGCGCAAGATCGAGTGGCCGGAGTGGGAGATCTTCGAGGCCCGCGTGCCGCGCGCGCCGCGCGACCTGGTGATCCTCAGCGGCCCCGAGCCGTCCCACCGCTGGCGCACGTTCTCGGCCCTGGTCACCGACCTGGCCGAGGCGCTGGGCGTCCAGCTCGTCGTCTGCCTCGGCGCCCTCCTGGCCGACGTGCCGCACTCCCGCCCGGTCTCCGTCACCGGCCTGGCGTCCGACACCGCGCTGATCGAGCGGCTCGGCCTCCAGGCGCCGACCTACGAGGGGCCGACGGGGATCGTCGGCGTCCTGCACGCCGCCTGCGCCGATGCCGGGATGCCGTCCGCATCCCTGTGGGCCGCCGTGCCGCACTACGTCGCGGTCGCACCCAACCCCAAGGGCGCGCTCGCGCTGCTGCGGCGGGCGGAGAGCCTCGTGGGCGTGACGGTCGACGCCACCAAGCTCGAGACCGCGGCCGTCGACTACGAGCGCCAGGTCACCCGCGCCGTCGAGATGGACCCCGAGGTTCAGGCGTTCGTGGAGCGCCTCGAGCGCGCCGCCGACGAGGAGGAGGGCCCGGCCGACCTCTCCCAGCTCCCCTCGGGCGACGTGCTCGCCCGCGAGTTCCAGCGCTTCCTACGCCAGCGGGGAGATCGCTAGCGCTCAGCCGCCGGGCACGCGATCCGGAAGTCGCACACCGAGCACGCGGCCAAGCTCGGCGTCGGCTCGAACCCCTGGCCGAGGATCCCCTCGCCCACCTCCATCACGGTCTCGCGGATCCAGTCCCGGTCCTCCTCGGACCGCGGCACCGGCACCTTCTCGTCGTCGAGCACGTAGTAGTAGGCCTGCTGGGCCGCCTCCAGCTGCCACGCCTCCCGCGCGCCCACCGCGTACAGCGAGAGCTGCACGTCGTCGCGCAGCTGGGCGGCGCTCTTGGGCCGCCCGGTCTTGTAGTCGATCAGCTCGTAGCCGCCGGCGGACAGCCGGTCCACCCGGTCCACGCGCCCGCGCAGCAGGTGCGGGCCCATCCGGAACTGGAACGAGCGCTCGAACCACACCGGCTCCGCCTCCTCGGTGCGGAAGCGGTCGTGGTAGCGCACGAGGGCGTGCGTCGCCTTCGCGCGCAGCTGGCGCTCCTCCTCGGAGTCGCCGAACCCGCCCCGCCGCCAGCCGGCCTCGAGCAGGTTCAGCAGCGTCGGGAGAAGGCTTTCGCCCTCCCGTCCTCGCGAGCTCGGACGTCCGGGCGACGTTACGTGTGCCGCGTGGTAGCGCTCCAGCACCTGATGGATGAGGATCCCGAAGCGCTGGTTGATGGTCGGCTCGCTCGGGATCCGGAACACGCGCGCGAACTTGTACTTCAGCGGGCACGTCCGGTAGGTCTCGATGTCCGATGCGCTCAGCATCAGCCCGTCGCCGCGGCGCGGCAGGAAGGACTCCAGCGAGGGCTCGGTGCGCTGCGCCACGGCCCGGGCGCGCAGCCGCTCGTCGCGCTCGGCGTCGAGCAGGTACTCGTCCAGCGCCGACGTCTCGAAGATCTCGCGCTGCTCGGCCGTCGCCGCCTGGAGCAGCCGCGCGTTGACCTCCGCCAGCGCGTCGGCCACCGGCTGGTCGCCGCGCTCGAGCAGGGCGGAGAGCTTGAGCAGCTCCAGGTAGCGCACGACCGCGTGCGAGACGTCGAGGTCGGTGTCGAACCGCAGCTCGCCGAGGCGGCCGCCGACCTGGGCGACGGTCGTCAGCAGCTCGTCGCGCAGCAGCCGGAACGTCGACTGGAGCGTCTCCGCCGGCCCGAACAGCTCCTCCTCGCGCTGCTCCCACTCGCCGCCGATCGCCGCGCGCGCCTCCTCGGCGAACGGCGACGGCTGGTGCGGCGCGCCGCGCTCTGAGCGCTCCGGGTAGGCCAGCACCAGCCGCCGCCGCGCGCGCGTCATCGCCACGTGCAGCAGCCGGCGCATCTGCGCCACGTGGACCGCCTTGCCGTCCGGCGGCACCGCCTCCTTGATCAGGGCGTCGGGGATCGGCTCCAGCGCTCGCCGGCGCGGGCCGGGCATCCGCGCCGCCATCAGGCCGAGCACGTACACGTGGTTGAACTCGAGCCCCTTGGCGGCGTGCATGGTCATCACCCGCACGCCGGCGCCCGAGCCCGCCTCCTCCTCCCGCAGGCCCGCCTCCGCGACCGCGGCGATCGAGCGGGCGAACTCGCGCCCCGTCGCCTGCGGGGAGCGGCGCACGTACGCGGCCGCCAGCTCGGCGAACTTGGCGAGGTTCTGGAGGCGCTCGACCACCTCGGTGGAGGCGGCGAACAGCAGCTGCCGGCGCAGGCCGAGCCGCTCGACCAGCCGGTGCAGGTAAAGGTCGGGCCGCGCGGAATCGATCTCCGCCGCCGCGTCGGCGTGCAGGCGCAGGAAGTGGCGGATCCGGTCGCGCGCCTCGGGGGGGATCTGGGGCGACTCGAGCGCCGCCGACATCGCGGCCACCATGTCGAGCTTGCGCCGGCGGGCGATCTGGGTGACCCGCGCGAGGTCGATCGCGCGCAGCTCCACCGGCGGCCGGGCGAGCGCGCGCACGACCGCGCCCGCGTCGCCGGGATCCACCAGTAGCCGCAGCCAGGCGAGCAGGTCGCGCACCTCGGCCCGCTGGAAGAACGCGGCGGCGCCCGAGAGCCGGTACGGCACCGCCCGCTCCTCGAACGCCACCGCCACCGCCTGCCCCTCGCCGCGCACCGAGCGCACGAGCACGCACACGTCCTCGGGCGCCACGTCCTCGCGCGCCACCAGCCGCTCCACCTCGGCCGCGAGCGCCTGCGCCTGCGCGCGCTCGGAGTCGCAGCGCCAGAACGCCACCTCGCCGGGTGGGTGGGCCCGATTCCCGTGCAGGGCCTTCTCCACCCGCTCGGGCACCGGCTCCACCACCGCGCGGGCGGCGCGCAGGATCGTCTCTCCCGAGCGGAAGGACTCCTCCAGCCGGATCACGGTCGCGGACGGCCACTCGGCCCGGAAGTCGTGCAGGTTCTTGGCCGCGGCGCCGCGGAAGCGGTGGATCGCCTGGTCGTCGTCGGCCGCGGCCGTGACGTTGCCGTGCTCGGCCACCAGCATGCGCAGGAGCAGGCCCTGCGCGAAGCTCGCGTCCTGGAGCTCGTCCACCAGCACGTGCCGGTGCCGGCGCGCCAGCCGCGCGCGCACGTGCGGCTTGGTGCGCAGGAGCCGGAATGCGTGCAGCACGAGGTCGCCCACGTCGAGCGTGCCCGCCTCCGCCAGCATCCGGTCGTGGGCGGTGTAGAGCTCGGCGAACTCGCGCTCGCGGGCCGCGCCCTCCGGCAGCGTGGCCGTCCACGCCGCGCAGTCCTGGGCCGACACGAGCTCGTCCTTCAGCCGGTCGATCCGCTGGACGATCGAGCCGAGCGCCGCGCTCGGGTTGCCGCGCAGGTCGTGGTGGCGCAGCGGCAGCTCGTCGATCCGCTCGAGCAGCATCGCCAGCCGGTCGGCGGCGGTGACCGGCGTGGCGAACGGGTCCAGGCCGGCCTCGAGCGCCTCGTCGTGCAGCAGCCGGGCGCAGAAGCCCTGGAACGTCGTCACGGACAGCTCCTCGTGACCGCCGTCCAGCCGGTCCTCGATGCGCTCGCGCATCGCGCCCGCCGCCGCGGGCGAGAAGCACAGCACGAGCGTCGCCTCCGGCGCGCCCAGATGCAGGAAGCGCTCGGCCAGCACGGTGGTCTTCCCGGTGCCGGCGCCGCCGAGTACGAGCAGCGGCCCGCCGGGGTGTTGGACGGCGGCGCGCTGGGCGTGGCTCAGGGCGAGCACCTTCGTAGGATACGGCCGCGATGAGCGCCGCTTCGAGCCCCGACTGGCTGGGCGCGGCGCGCCGGGCCGCCGGCGCCCTGCGCGTCATGCTGGCGGAGCGGCCGACGATCGCCGAGCGGGTGCTGGAGACAGGCACGCGCGGCGAGGGCGGCGACCGCACGCTGGAGATCGACGCGCTCGCCGAGAAGGCGGTGTTCGCCGAGCTCGAGCGCCTGCACGAGGCGGGCGCGCGGTTCACGGTCCTCTCGGAGGAGCGCGGCACGGTCGACTTCGGGGGCGACGGCGTGCTGGTCGTGGTCGACCCGATCGACGGCTCGATGAACGCCAAGCGCGGGCTCCCGCACCACTGCGTCTCGATCGCCGTCGCCGAGGGCCCCTCCATGGCCGACGTGGTGTTCGGCTTCGTGCAGGACTTCGGGCCCGAGGAGGAGTGGATCGCGTACCGCGGCGGCGGCGCGACGCTCAATGGCGGCCCGCTGGACAGGGCGGCCGCCGAGCGGCGCCACGACGGCAAGCTCGAGCTGGTGGGCTTCGAGTCGGCCGACCCGCGGTGGGTCCTGCACTCGGCCGAGGGGCTGGTGCAGGTCGCGTACCGGCTGCGCGCGATCGGCACGATCGCCGCCGCCCTGTGCCAGGTCGCCGCCGCCCGCTTCGACGGGATGCTCACGCTCAGGGGCTGCCGGGCGGTGGACGCCGCAGCCGCCCAGCTGATCGTGCGCGAGGCCGGCGGCCGCGTGGCGTTCACGGCGTTCGACGACCCGCTGGGCGCGCCGCTGGACCTCCTGCCGCACTCGCCCGTCGTCGCCGCGCGTTCCGAGGCCGCGCTGGGCGAGCTGGCGACCGTGCCAACATGGGGCCCGTGATCGACTGGAACCTCGCCGGGCAGGTGGCGCGCGGGATCGCCGGCCTTCAGCCCTCGGGCGACCCCGCCCCGTTCGAGCGGCTCTCCGCGCCCGCCGCCGAGAGCGAGCGGCTCGTCTCCGCCTACACGGGCCTCGTGCCCGCCGTGCCGCTGCCCGTGCCCGAGCCGGTCGGCCGGCCCGAGTGGATCGAGGCCAACCTGCGCTCGCTCGGCGGCGTGCTGGACCCGGTCTCGGACCAGATCGGCGCCAAGCTCGGCCCGATCGCGGCCGCGGGCGGCGCGCTGCTCGCGATCGAGGCCGGCGCGGTCTCCGGCTTCCTCGCGGGGCGCGTGCTGGGTCAGTACGAGTTCGCGGTGCTCGACCCCGATGCGCCGCCGCGGCTGCTGTTCGTGGCCCCCAACCTCGGGCACGCGGTCAACACGATGGACGCCGACGCCGACCAGCTCCTGCGCTGGGTCGCGCTGCACGAGACCACGCACGCGCTCCAGTTCGGCGGCGTGCCGTGGCTGCGCGAGCACCTGACCGGCATGGTCCGCGGGCTCCTGACCGCGCTCGACGTCGACCCGCGCGGGCTGCTGCGCCTGCCGGACGCCGCCGACCTGCGCGCGCTGCTGGACCGCGTCCGCGACGACGGCCTGGCGTTCGTCGCGATCGGCGAGGAGAAGCGCCCGCTGCTCGAGGGTGCCCAGGCGTTCATGGCGCTGCTGGAGGGCTACGCCGAGCACGTGATGGACGCCGTGGGAGCGGACCTGCTGGCGGACCTCGAGGCGATGCGCGCGGCGATGGACAAGCGCCGGCAGGAGCGCTCCGGCCTCCTGCGCGTGCTGGAGAAGCTGATCGGGCTCGACCTCAAGCTGCGCCAGTACCAGCAGGGCAAGGCGTTCTGCGACGCCGTCGTCGCCCGCGGGGGCATCTCCGCCCTGAACCGCGCGTGGGCCGGGCCGGATGCGCTGCCGACGTTCGCCGAGCTGGACGACCCGGCCGGCTGGCTCGACCGCACCGAGCGCCTGGAGCTCGGCCGCGGCGCCGCCTGACCCGACCGGGGTCTGACCCGGAGCCGACTCGGCGACGCCGTGTGACATGCCTCACACGAACTCGTGTTCGTCCTGTAACGGAGCCCCGCCAGGGGTTTACAAACGTGTGTTCGGCTACGATGATTCTTGAACTCACGCCAAAGGGGCTGATCGACGACATGGCCACGAACGACACCACGACCACCACCACCACGCAGACCTCGGGCGCCGCCAAGCCGGCCGCCCGCAAGCCCGCTGCTCGCAAGAGCACCGCGCGCAAGAGCACCACGCGCCGCACCGCGGCCACCAGGTCGCCGAGCAAGTCGACCGCTCGCCGCACGCGCACGACCGCCCGTCGCGAGACCGGCGAGGCCGCGTCCGCGCAGGCGAAGGCCGCCCGGACGACCGCCGCGCAGG
>JBOGYU010000139.1:0-10083 GCA_050696935.1 Solirubrobacteraceae bacterium
ACCCAAGGGAGGAGCCCAGTGCGCTAGCAGTGCACGCTGGGATCTGCGCGGGGGGCCGTCAGCAACGGCGGTCCCTACCGCGATCCATCAACCCGCGGACTTGAAGATCGACAAGCCCTAAGGACTGTCGTCAAAGGAAGCCGGCGACTCTCTGGCTCCAGACGCTCGCGCCTTCGTCTTCGACCGTCTGGTCGGTGGCCTCAGGTCCAGCCGTCACCTCGACATTGAGCCGTTGCGATGGCTTTGGGGCGACCCGAAGAGATGCGCACACACCGCCGTCGGGCTCATGCTCGATGGCGGCGACGGGAGTGCGGGCCGCCGCGGCGACGGCTGGGGGTCAGGGTCAGAACCAGCCGCGCGGCCAGCATCACCGGCAATGCGATCCGGCGTCCGGCGACCGCGCGCTCATCATCGAACAACCCCGCGACGCCGTCCAGTCCGACCGGCCCGTCATTCGTGCACATGAAGAGTGCACATGAAAAGGCGATCTCCTGCGCGGGCGCCGACTGCGCACCCAGCGCGCTCAATCGCGACAAGCCCTGCCCAGGAGTCCATTCGTCGGTTCTTAGGTCTTTCCATCCGTATTCGCCATCGCCTGACCGCCGTCGAGGTCAGGCCTCGGACCGCGCTGACTGCTGCCTCGCGCATACGCACGGTGAACGGACTCTCCTGGCCGCCCGGGTGACGGCCCGCGAGGTCGCCTCCCCGGGGTTGCCGGAACAGATGTGGCGTACCCTCGAAGGATGCGCCAGACGACACCCACACAGCCGGGGCCCGGCGTTCTGGATCGCTTCCTCGCCGTCGCCGCCGAAGCGCTCGACGCCGATCAGCAGCAGCGAGTACACGCCCTGTCGGTCGCCCCCGGCGACGCCGGAGAGGAGCGCCTCAGGGCGTGCGAGCTGTTGACCAGGGTCCGCGACTGGACGGCGGCAGCGCTGGGCGAGGCTGGCGCGTCGGTGCCGATGCTGCCGCCCGGCCCGATCCGCAGCGGCGACGACGCGTTCCGGTTGCTGCGCGCGCTCGAGCCGGTGGCCGACGAGATGGAGGCCGTGGACGCCGAGCCGGCTCTGCGCGAGCTGGTGGGCGCCGCGACGGCCGCTGCGCGCAGCGGCACCGAGCTGGGCCCGCTGCCGGCCGGCGGGCTGGGGAGCGTACGCGCTCCCGGTGTGGGCTCACACGTCGTCGAGGAGATCACACCCGCCGGCGATGATCTGCTGGACGTGGGCCGGCGCGCTGGTCAGGTGTTGGACGGGTGGGCGTGCGCCGGCCTCGGCGACCGGATGGATGCGGCCGAGGAGACGGTCAGGGCTGCGGCCGGGCCATCGGCCGACCGCGCCTCGTGATCGGCGTTACTCCGCGGGACCGGGAACCACGAGGACCGGGCGGCGTCCGTCGCGCACGGCGGCGTCGGACACGCTGCCCAGCACGGCTGACCTGATCAGGCCCATGCCGCGCCGTCCGACCACGACGAGGTCGGCGTCGTGCTGTTCGGCGATCTCGACCAGGGCTTCGGCGGTCTGGCCGACTCCGATGCCGAGGCGGGTCTCGGACACGGCGGGTAGCCCGGCCGCGCGGGCGCGGGCGGCGCCGGCGTCCGATATCTCCTGCGCGGCGGCCTCGAGCCGGCGGTCCTGGTCAGGCGACGGTGGCACCGGGCCCGCGAGCGTCGGCGCGGCCTGGGCGGCGGCCAGGCCGGGCTCCCAGACGGTCACCACGCGAGCGGCCTTGGCATCGAGCCGGGTGGCCGCGAAGTCGATCGCTCGCTCGGCGTCGGGCGAGCCGTCGTAACCGACGATCACAAGCTTTGGCATGGGTTTGCCCTACCCCGCCGCCCGTGCGCGACACAGCACCGGTGACGTTGCGGTCATCGCGACGACTGGGCCTGCCGATCGGCTGGTTCGGGCTCGGCCCCAGTGGGGAGGGTCATCAGAGAGCGAAAAATAACCGAGAGGAGCCGCATGCCTTGGGATGAGCTCAAGCCCCGCAAGTTCGCGGCGTTCGACCGTGATCTGGACGGGATCTCGCGGCAGACGATGGAGGACCACTACAAGCTGTATGAGGGCTACGCGAAGAAGGCCAACGAGTGCCGGCGCATCCTCAACGAGTTCGACTACGGCGAGATCGAGGGCAACCAGGTGTACTCGCCGCTGCGCGCCGTGTCGGTCGACTACACGTTCGCGCTGCTGGGCTACAAGAACCATGACCTGTACTTCGGCCATCTCGGCGGTGACGGCGGCGAGCCCGAGGGCCGCTTCGCCGAGCTGATCGACAGCGAGTTCAACGGCGTCGAGAAGTGGCAGGACGCGGTCAAGAAGGCGGCCAGTGCCGCGCGCGGCTGGGTGATGGTCGGCTACGACCTCAACGACGGGTCGCTGTTCAACTACATCCTCGACAGCCAGAACCTGTACCGTCTACAACATGGTCCCGGTGCTCGCGATCGACGTCTACGAGCACGCATACGTGCGCGACTTCGGCGCCACGCCGGACGGGCGCAAGCAGTACGTGGAGGCGTTCTTCCGTAACGTCAGCTGGGACCACGTCAACCGCCAGCTGATCCAGGCCGAGGCTGCCAAGCAGGGCGCCGACGCGACCGGGCTGCAAGAGCCCGCTGTCGCCGGTCGCTGACCTGATCTCAGCTCCCCCGCCCAGCCGGGTGCGGCGGCCATCGAAGGCCTCCGCACCCGTGGGTTGGGTCGAGGGTCAGTCGAAGGCATGGGCTCGAACGTCGCGCACAAGCTGATCGCCTCGCATCTGCTCGAGGGTGAGATGACCGCGGGCGGGGAGGTCGCGCTGCGGATCGACCAGACGCTCGCGCAGGACGCGACCGGCACGATGGTGACGCTCGAGTTCGACGCGCTCGGACTGCCCGAAGTGCGCACCGAGCTGTCCGCGCAATACGTCGACCACAACCTCCTCCAGGCCGACTACCGCAACGCCGACGATCACCTGTTGCTGCGCTCGGCGGCGCGCAAGTGGGGGCTGTGGTTCTCCAAGCCCGGCAACGGTGTCTCGCATCCTGTCCACATGCAGCGTTTCGGCGTACCCGGCAAGACGCTGCTGGGCTCTGACTCGCACACGTGCGCGGCCGGCTCGCTTGGCATGCTGGCGATGGGGACGGGCGGGCTTGACGTGGCGATGGCGATGGCGGGCGAGCCATACTACGTGAGGATGCCGCAGATCTGGGGCGTGCGGTTGGTCGGCGTGCTGCCCGACTGGGTCAGCGCCAAGGACGTGATCCTGGAGATGCTGCGCCGGCACGACGTCGACGGCGGCTACGGGCGGATCGTCGAGTACCACGGCCCCGGGCTCGCGCAGCTGAGCGCGATGGACCGGCACGTGATCGCCAACATGGGCGCCGAGCTCGGCGCCACGACGAGCGTGTTCCCGTCCGACGGCGAGGTGCGGCGGTTCCTGGCCTCCGAGGGACGCGAGCACGACTGGACCGAGATCCTGCCCGACGACGACGTCCGCTACGACATCACGGACGAGATCGACCTGTCGGCGCTCGAGCCGCTGATCGCGTTGCCATCCAGCCCGGGGAACGTGAAGCCGGTCCGCGAGGTCGCGGGCACCGAGATCACGCAGGCACTGATCGGCTCGTCCGCCAACCCGGGGCTGCGCGACTTCCAGGTCGCGGCGCGGATCGTCGCCGGTCGCCAGACGCACGACGGCGTGTCGTTCGACATCAACCCGACCTCGCGCCAGTCGCTGGAGACACTGGCGCGCAGCGGCGCCGTCGCGACGCTGGTGGCCGCCGGCGCGCGGCTGAACCAGGCGGGCTGCCTGGGCTGCATCGGCGTCGGGCAGGCGCCGGCCACGGGCGCGGTCTCGCTGCGCACCGTGCCGCGCAACTTTCCCGGCCGCTCCGGCACGAGGGACGACCAGGTCTACCTGTGCTCGCCGGAGACCGCGGCCGCCTCCGCGCTCACCGGCCGCATCACCGACCCGCGCGAGCTCGACATCCCCTACCGGCGACCGGTGCCGCCCCGCGAGCAGGCGATCAACACGCGCATGCTCGTCGCGCCGGATCCGGAACCGCAGCGCGAGCTGCGGCGCGGCCCGAACATCCAGCCGCTGCCCGAGCTCGAGCCGCTGACCGACGCGGTCGAGGCGCCGGTGCTGCACGCGCTCGGCGACGACATCTCCACCGACGAGATCATGCCCGCCGGACGGGCGCTCAGCCTGCGCTCGAACATCCCCGCGCTGGCGGAGTTCTACTTCGCGCAGATCGACGAGACCTCCTACGGCCGTGCGCTGGAGCTGCGTGGCGGCTCGGGCCACGTCGTGGTCGGCGGCGAGAACTACGGGCAGGGCTCCAGCCGCGAGCACGGCGCGCTCGTCCCCGCCTGCCTCGGGCTGCGGCTCGTGATCGCCAAGAGCTTCGCGCGCATCCACGGGCAGAACCTCGTCAACTTCGGCATCCTGCCGCTGCTGTTCGAGGACCCCGCCGACCATGAGGCGATCGAGCCGGGCGACGTCCTCCAGCTGACCGGGCTCCATGACGCACTGCGCCGCCGCGAGCCGATCCAGGTGCACGACAGCACGCGCGACCGCCGCTTCGAGGTGCGCCACGACCTGTCCGAGCGTCAGGTGCGCGTGGTGATCGCCGGCGGGCTGATCAACGAGTTCCGCAGCCGCGGTCGTGAAGCGTGAGCCCGCGGGCCACGACCGCCCGCCATCCTTACGCGGTTCGGCATGCGCGCCCGACGGGCACGCTCAAACCATGGAGCGCAACCGCCTTGACGCTCTCAAGCAAGCCGTCCAGCCGGATGAGCGTCCCCCCGAGCCGCAGGAAGCCGAGCCTGCGCAAGTACCCGATGACGGTCGACGGGACGAGCCGGAGCGGCTGCGGCGCCTGTTCGAGCTGATGCTGCTGATCCGGGCCTTCGAGCCCGAAGCCGAGCGCCAGTACAAGGCGGCCAGGATCGGCGGCTACTGCCACCTGGCCACCGGACAGGAGGCCGCCCACGTCGGCGCGGTCGGCGCCATGTGCGACGACGATGTGCTCATCGCCGCCTACCGCGACCACGGGCTGGCGCTGGCGCGCGGCATCGACCCGAAGGCGGTGATGGCCGAGCTCTTCGGCCGCGTGGACGGCTGCGCGCACGGGCGCGGCGGCTCCATGCACCTGCTCGACGTCGGGCGCAACTTCTTCGGCGGCTGGGGCATCGTCGGCGGCCATCTGCCCGTCGCCACCGGGATCGCGCTGGAGATCGTGCGCCGCGACCAGCCACGGGCGGTCCTTTGCGAGCTGGGCGATGGCGCGGTGAACACGGGTGCCTGGCACGAGTCGCTCAACCTCGCCGGTCTGTGGGACCTGCCGATCGTCTTCTACGTCGTCAACAACGTCTACGGGATGGGCACCCACGTCGAGCGCGCGTCGGCCGAGCCCGAGCTCTACAAGCGCGCCGCGGCCCACCGGATCGGAGGCGAGCGCGTCGACGGCGACGACCTGCCGGCCGTCCTGGACGCCACCGGCCGCCTGCTCGACCAGGCCCGCGAGGAGCGCCGCCCGGCCGTGCTGGAGGCCATGACCTACCGCTACCGGGGCCACTCGGTCGCCGATGCGGGCTGGACCTACCGCAGTCGCGAGGAGGTCGAGGAGCACCAGCGTCACGACCCGATCGACCGCGCCGTCGCCCGCCTGGCCGAGCTCGACGTGCTCGACAGCTCCGAGGTCGACAGCTTGCGCGAGCAGGCGGAGGCGCGCGTGCGCGACGCCGTCGAATTCGCCTCCAGCAGCGCCGAGCCCGACGTGCAGTCGCTCGGCGAGCACATCTACGGCGACCCGGACTCGGCGGAGCAGGTCGCGCGCATGACCGGCGGCGCCCCGTTCGGCGAGGCGGACCTGCTCGCCGCCGGGGGCCCGCGAGAGTGACCGCGACCGAGCACGCCACCGAGACGATGAGCGTGCGCGAGGCGCTCCGGCTCGCGCTGCGCGAGGAGCTCGAACGCGATGAGCGCGTGTTCCTGCTCGGCGAGGAGATCGGCCTCTTCGAGGGCTCCTACCGCGTCACCGCCGGGCTGCTCGAAGCGTTCGGCGAGCGACGCGTGCGCGACACCCCGATCTCCGAGGAGGGTTTCGTCGGCGCCGCGATCGGCGCCGCCATGGCCGGCGGCCGTCCGGTCGTGGAGATCATGACCGTCAACTTCAGCCTGCTGGCGATGGACCAGATCGTCAAAAACGCCGCCAAGATCCAGTACATGTTCGGCGGCGAGGCCGGCTGCCCGCTGGTCATCCGCACGCCCGGCGGCGGCGGCAGCCAGCTCACCGCCCAGCACTCGCAGAGCTTCGACGCCTGGTTCGCCCACGTCCCCGGCCTCAAGGTCCTCGCCCCCGCCAACGCGGCCGACGCGAAGGGCCTGCTCAAGGCCGCCATCCGCGACGACGACCCCGTCCTGTTCCTGGAGAGAGCTTCCCGCTCTACAACACCAAGGGCGACGTGCCCGACGACCCCGACGCCGTCGAGCCGATCGGGCGCGCCCGGATCGCCCGCGAAGGCACCGACCTCACGGTCGTCGCGCACTCCTACGCCGTCGTGCGCGCCCTGAAGGCCGCCGAGCAGCTCGCCGACCGGCACGACGTCTCGACCGAGGTGATCGACCTGCGCTCACTGCGGCCGCTGGACTTCGACACCGTCGCCGCCTCGGTCGCCAAGACCAACCGCGCACTCTGCGTCGAGGAAGGCTGGGCCACCTACGGCATCACCGCAGAACTGGCCGCCCGCATCAGCAGCGCCTGCTTCGACGACCTCGACGCGCCCGTGCTGCGCGTCGGCGCCTCCGAGGTCCCGCTGCCCTACGCCAAGAACCTCGAGCAGGCCGCCCTGCCTGACGAGAACAGGATCACCGCAGCCGCGCGCGCGGTGCTCGGGCTCGAGTGAGGCGCCTGCACGGGGGTCGCGCGAGAGACGAAACGCTCAGCTCCGTGAACCGCTGTCGCGATGCTACTGGTCCTCCCCTCTCGGCCAGCGACCGCGGCGCGAGAAGAAGCGGCGGCGTGCCTCCTCTCCCTCGCGGTCACGCTCACTTTGCAGGCCGAGGCGAATGAACGCATTGGCGAGCACGACCAGACCGGCGACGCCGATCAGGACGATTCCGGCGCCCTGAGCGGCGTCGCCGCCCACCAGCAGCAGCACGACGCCCGCGATCGCGATGGTTGCGGGCAGCGCCACCCGGACGAGCAGCAGTCTCATCCGGCCACCTCGGTGATCGTGACGAGCTCGAGGAACGCCAACAGCTCGCCGGCCACGCGCTCGGGATCGTCCTCCATCGGGATGTGGCGGGCGCCGACCACCGTGACCAGCTGTGCCGAGGGCACCTCGGCGGCGAAGCGCTCGGCGTAGGAGACCGGCTGAAACTCGTCATCGGCGCCCCAGAGCACCAACGTCGACGGTGCCTGCTCGCGCAGCGCCGGGAGCAGGTCGAGCGTGTAGCGGGCGTCGGCGGCAGCCGCCATCGCCATCCACGAGCGGATCCTTGGTTCGTCCTGCCACGGAGAGAGGTACTCGGCGGTCGCGTCCTCACCGAGATCGCGAGTGGTCGCGCGAGCCAGCGCCAGTCGCCGGCCGTCACGGAACTCCTGCGGAGTGGTCGCCATGCGTGTCTCGGGATCGCGAAAGCGCGCGACTGCTGGCACAGGCCAGGAGTCGTAGAGGACGCTGTTGACCAGCACCAGCTGCCGCACGCGCTCGGATGCATGCACCGCGAGATGCTGCGCGACGGCACCGCCGATGTCATGGCCCGCTACGGTGAACTCGCGCGCTCCGAGCACGTCCGCCGTTCGAAGCGCCAAGTCGGCGAGGTCGGGCACGCTCGCGTCGCGGTCATCCAGCTCGCCGCCGGACCGTCCGAAGCCGGGGAAGTCGAGTGCCGCGACCACCAGCGAGTCGCCCAACGCGGCCATGATCGGCGTCCATACCCGGCTCCAGAACGTGCCGTGCAGCAGCAGCAGCCGCCGTGGCGTGCCCGGCCGATTGGCGACCACGCTCAGCTCGACGCCATCCACGTTCACGGTGCGGCGATGCGGCATCCCGATCAGTCTGCCCGATGCCGATCCGGTCAAGACATTGCATCTCCGCCGGGCGACACCGGAGCAGCTGCGGTGTCAGCGAGCCTCCCAGGCTCCACGTTGGCCCTGGGTTCCCCGCCCCGTTCGCCGCGGCGGCAAGCGACCTCGCGCTCAACGGTTCCCCAGACAGGGCGTCGGGTACGGCTATCAGAGATGGCCTTTCACGTAGTAATCGCCGGAGGCGGGTTCGGCGGGTTTCACGCCGCACGCGCGCTCGAGCGCGCCCTGCCGCCTGAGAGCGCGCGGATCACGCTCGTCAACGACGTCAACTTCCTGCTCTGGACGCCGCTGCTGCCCGGCGCCGCCGCCGGCGCCCTGGAGCCCCGGCACGTCGTGGTCCCGTTGCGCGAGCACCTCGACCGCACCGACCTGCGGCTCGCACATGTCGCCGGCGCTGACCACGATCGCAACGAACTGCACGTCACGACGGTCGCGGGCCATGATGCAGTCATCCGCTACGACCAGCTGATCGTGGCGCTCGGCTCGGTCTCGAAGACCCTCCCGGTTCCTGGCTTGGCCGAGCACGGGCTCGGCTTCAAGACGCTCGCCGAGGGGATCACACTGCGCAATCGACTGCTGATGCATCTCGAGATCGCCGAGACGCTCGACGATCCCTCAGAGCGTGCCGGCTATCTCACCTTCGCCTTCGTCGGAGGCGGCTACGCCGGCGTGGAAGGCCTGGCCGAGTTGCAGGACTTCGCGATCGACGTGCTGCCCGAGTATCCGCGCTGCCGGCTGCAGGGCATGCGCTGGCTGCTCGTCGAGGCCCGCGACCGCATCATGGCCGAGGTGCATCCCCGGCTCGCTGAGTACACCACGCGAGAGCTGCGCGCACGCGGCGTCGATGTCCTCACCGAGACCACCGTCGAGAACGTGGAGCCGGACTGCATCCGGCTCTCGACCGGCGACACCGTGCCCACACGCAGCCTCGTCTGGACGGCCGGGGTACGCCCGCATCCGGTCGTCGAGCAGCTCGGACTCCCGCTGCGCGACGTCCGCGTCGCCGTCGACCGCTTCTGCCGCGTGCAGGGCCGAGCCGACGTGTGGGCCATCGGCGACGCCGCCGCCGTCCCCGATCCCAGCCACAAGGACCGCGCCTGCCCTCCCACCGCGCAGCACGCCGTCCGGCAGGGGCGGACGGTGGCGCGCAACGTCGCGGCTGCGCTCGGCACCGGCCGAGCCCGACCGTTTCGCTATCGCACGCTCGGGCTGTTCGTCGACCTCGGCCGCCGCCGCGCCGTTGCCCAGACCTTCGGCCTGCGCTGGCGCGGCTTCCCGGCCTGGTTCCTGGCTCGCACCTACCACATGACGACGATGCCCGGCATCAAACGACGAGCGCGACTCATCACCGACTGGACCGCCGGCCTGGCGTTCGGACGCGACACCTCCGAACTCGGGCAACTCGGACACCCACCGGCCCTGAACGACGTGGCGCTGAACGAACAGAGCGCAGGCGGCAGCCACGCTACGGGCGCGAGCCCTGACCGACGGTTCGCGCCCCAGGACCGCGCCGCAACCCCACCCGTCCCGGGCGCGGCAGCCATGCACGCGCCCCCGACCATCTGAAGGGAGGCCACCCGCCATGTTGATCAGCCTCACCCGCGAAGCGCTCGATGCCATCAAGACGGTCACCGATGCCGACGAGGGCGGCTTGCGGATCAGCGCCGGCTCCTCCGCATCGATGGACGGCCACGGCCCTGCACTGACGCTCGAGCCGGTCCGGGCGCCCGACCCCGACTCCGCCGTCATCGACGCCGAGGGCACCCACGTCTATCTCGACGCGCCAGCCGCGCGTCTGCTCGACGGCAAGGTCCTTGACGCCGAGCCGGAGGGAGACGGCGTGCGCTTTTCGATCTTCGAGCCGGAGTAGCGGCCCGCCAGCCAGGACCAAGCGGCGGTCCGCGGGCCGATCGACGGTCGCTGCGGCACGCGCCCGCCGCCGGCCGGAGGCGGGCAGCTCACGGCGGTTGGGGGCGGCGAGGCATCCGCGGACCCGCCGACGGTACCCGTCG
>JBOGYU010000140.1:0-10078 GCA_050696935.1 Solirubrobacteraceae bacterium
CCGCGGAGCCGCGGCCGGCGCCCCGGGAGCTCGGTCGCTACTGCCCGGGCGGGATCGCGCCCGACGAGACGGCTGCGCCGTAGCCGCCGAGAAGCGGCAGCGTGACCTTGCTGAGGCGCGTGTCGAGCGTGACCTCGGTGCCGTTCGTGCCCGAGATGTACCCCGAGAGGTTGCCCACGATGATGATGCCGATCCGGTGACCGGCCTCGAACACGTGCTCGGTCGGCATCGACGGGAACGCGAAGCGCTCCTTCTGGTCGATCGTCACCGGCTCCGCCAGCCGCAGCGAGAAGCGGTTCGAGGAGTCGAGCACGCCGCGCGAGACCCGCCACTGCGTGACGTTCACGGTCGGCTTCGTCACCTCGAGATAGCAGGCGCTGTCGACCGAGTTGCCGTCCGGGTCGAGGACCTCCGACGACTCGCCCCAGCACGTGCGGGTGGTCGTGTTCGAGATGCCGTTGCGCGAGCGCGTGACCTGCGTGCCCTCCCCGTAGTCGACGATGATCGCGCCGAGGTTGCTCTGCGACTGGCGCAGCGACGCCTGGACGTCGACGGTCGGCGTCCCGGACATGCGCAGGTCCTTCTTCAGCGGCTCGGACAGGAACACGCGCCGGTTGGCCTGCGGCCCCTCGGGGTTGTTGATGTACCCGTTCTCGTTCGAGTTCGTCGTCGTGAACGTGAGCGAGTCGGTCGCGCCGCCGCCGGGGCGGCCGCCGAGCGTGCCGGCCTCGGTCGCCGACGTCCCGCGCAGGTACAGGTCGACGCCCTGCGTTCCCGGGATCGGCCACTCCGCGTAGTTGCGATAGACGTCCTTGGAGTCCTCGATCGTGACCTTCGGCTCGTCGTCGATCCCGTTCTCGATGCCGTACAGGTAGTGGTCGAACCAGCGGTGCAGCGTCGCGACCCACTCGGCGCGCCGCGCGTCGAACGGCTCGGTGTGGCCCGTGCGCAGCAGCCACAGCTTGCGCTCCACGCGGTTCGCCTTCAGGCCCTCCCACCACATGCCGGCGTGGTTCATGCGGACGTTGTCGTCCTGGAAGCCGTGGGCGATGAAGACGGACGCCTTGACCTTCTCGATGTCCCTGTTGTAGTCGCGGTCGTCCCAGAACTGGTTGATGTCGCCCGTCTCGTCGCCGTCCTGCTCGTTGAAGTCCTCGCGCGAGGGCGCGCACGGCTCGCGGCGGTCCGGGTTGGTGACCGCGTTGGAGAGGAATGCCGGGTAGTTCGTGTTGTGGCGGATGCCGCCCGTGCGCGAGTATTCGTACCAGGCCGAGATCGCCGAGATCGGGACGATCGTCTTCAGGCCCTCGACGCCCGTGGCCGCCACGCCGTTGGCGAGCGTGCCGTCATAGGACTTACCGATCATCGCCGAGCTGCCGTTGTGCCAGTCGGCGACCATCGGGTTGCCGTCGGCGTCCTCGCCCGGTACGCGGCCGTTGAGCCAGTCGATGATCGACTTCTCGCCGGCGATGTCGGTCGGGCCGCCGTGGTACGGGCACCCGGTGGAGAACCCGATGCCGTTCATCTGGCCGAGGACGTACGCGTACCCGCGCGGGACGAAGTAGTTGTCGTAGAACAGCGGCCAGGTGTCGTTGACGCCGTCGTCGTCGAAGTCCTCCATGCACTGCGACTCGTTGCCGCGACAGATCGTCGTGTAGTACGGGCTCGGGTCGATGATCGCCGGCATCCTGACGTCCGGCCCGGACTCCGCCGGCCGGATGATGTCGGCGGCGATCTTGTCGTCGACGCCGTCGCGGTCCTGGTCGATGCCGGGCTGCGGGATGAACACCCGCTCGCGGACCGCCTGCTGGTAATCGAACACCGGCGCGGTCCTGCCGTTCGCGCCGATTGTGGGTTCAGCTGCCTGCGCCGTCGCGCCCATGACGAGCGGAACGAGCGCGATCGCGCCGACCACCAGCCGTGCTGCCAGCCTCATGTCTCCCCTTCCTCCCCTCGGGGCCCCTGCAACCAGGACCGCGATCTACGTGACGCCGGGCGCCGGAGCGGGACGATATCGGGCGGACAAGTCCACGCCTAGAGCCAGACCGCCGGCGCGTCAGCGGGAGGATCAATAGAGGGAACTCGCGGCGGCCTGGCGCGCTAGTTCTCGAGCGCGAACAGCAGGAACTGCGTGAACTGGCCGGCGGCGAAGTTGTTGTCGCTGACCAGCACGACGGACCGGCGGCCGTCCGGAAGGCGTGGCCCGAAGGTCAGGCCCTCGACGTTGTCGAGCGGGATGCCGAGCTCGTCGAGGTCCAGCAGCAGCGTCTTCTGAGCCGGGCGGACACGGTCGAGCTTCCCTTGGAGGCTGTCGACGCCGTTGACGTCGGTCGCGCCGGGGAGCGCCACCTCGTAGAGCTTGATCGAGTTGCCCGTCCCGGCCACGCCGACGGAGAACGAGCGCTCCATCGCGATCAGGAACTCGTTGTTGAACGGCAGGAGCTCCACGAGCCCGTTGACCGAGAACTGGCTTGCGGGCACCGGCGGCTGCGCGACGGGGTCGGTCTCGTAGACCCACTGGCGGTCGAGCCGGCCGGTCTGCAGGTGGTAGCGCGTGATCCGCGCCGGGCTGCCGTTGGAGACGGTCGCGGGCGGGCCGTCCTGGAAGAGCGCGTTCTCAGTGGCGGTGAAGACGAACCGGCCGTTCTGGGGCACGCCGGCGCTCTCGAACGCCAGGTTCGGCCGGACGCCGCTCGAGTGGTCGGCCGTCGGCAGGAACGGCTGCGGCACAGGCAGGGAGCCGAGGAAGGATCCGTCCAGGGAGTAGCGCCGCACGAACGGGTCGATCAGGCTGTTCGTGAAGCCCTCGGAGGTGAAGATGAGCTGGCGGTCCTTGGTCAGCGCGAGCCCCTCGGGGTCGACGCTGAACGGCGCGTACGGCTGACCCTCGGGCGCCAGCAGCGTCGTGACGTCCTCGAACCGGACGTCGCCGTCGGCCAGGTGTCCGTCGTTCAGGTCGAGCCCGACGGTGTAGAACCGCGCCGGCTGGAACTGGCTCGGGTCGTCGGAGACCGTGTAGAAGACGTTGCGCTGCGGGTCGTACGTGATCGACGACAGGCCGCCGACCGTCGTTCCCTGATAGGTCGTCCCGGTCGGGACGATCGCCTGGCCGAGGAACTGAAGGTCCACCCGCGGCCCCTTGGCGAGCGTGGTCGCCGCTGGCGCCAGCATCGTCGCCACGGTGACAAGTGCCGCGACCGCTGCTGCGCGCGTGAACCTCAAGCCGAACCTTGGAATGGCTAGAGCGCCCCCTTCTTCCACGGCCCCCAGATCGCAAACGTCAGCCCGGAGCTTGCCTGGATGTTCACGAACAGCACCTTGCCGTCCGGGGTGAAGGTCGCGCCGGCGAACTCCTCGCCCATCCGCCGCTCGATCGCGTTGAGCGCGAAGTCGAAGATCCCGCCGTCGGGCGTGACGCCGCGCAGGTAGTTCTCGGTCGGCCCGTCCTCGCACAGCAGCGACGACTTCTGCGGGCTGATGGCGATGTTGTCGGGCAGCTCGAGGACGGTGCGGCTCGGCGACTCGAACAGGAGCGTGATCGTCTCCTGCGCCGTGTCGTAGACCCACAGCTGCCCGTAGCCGTCGCCGAATCCGGACGGGGCCGGCTCGCCCGCGGGGGTGTCGCCACCCTGGGTCGACACGAGGTAGACCTTGCCGGAGTCGAAGAAGATGCCCTCGAGGCGACTGAAGATCGCGCCGCCCTTGGCCCGCCCCTGGTCGCCCACGAACACGATCGCCTCGTCGTTCGTCGTGCCGGCCGCGAACGTCTTGTCGGGCTCGTCGATCGTGACCCACTCGACGTCGTACGTGACGCCGGGCGTCTGGCCCCGGTCCAGCTCCGCGTTGTCGACGCCCTCGATCTTGAGCATCTCCAGCGTGCCGCCGTCGCGCAGCCCGCGGACCTGCATCGGGTTCTGCGGCGCGATGTAGCGGTAGAAGCCGGACGGGAAGTTGAAGTTGTCCTCGGTCTGGTAGAGGAACCCGGTCCTCGGGTCGATGTCGACGGCCTCGTGCGCGAACCTGCCGGCGGCGCGGATCGGTTCGAGCCTGCGATGCTGGCCCGGCCCCCACGCGGCGGGCACCTCGAACACGTAGCCGTGCTGTTGCTCCAGCAGGCGGTTGTCGGCTCCCGTGAAGTCGGGTCCCACGTCGGGGCCGTTGACGGTCTCCTCGCACGTGAGCCAGGTGCCCCAAGGGGTTGCGCCGCCGGCGCAGTTCATCTGGGTGCCGTTGCCGCTGACCCACGAGTCCACCTTGGCGGCGTGACGGTTGACCTCGAGCGTCGTCGTGCCGCCGCCGGCCATGCTGTCGTACGCCTTCTGGGACGAGCCGAACGCGCCCACCGGCCCGTTGACCTCGTGGTTGCGGACGAGCCGGTAGCGGCTCGGGCCCCAGCCGAACGCGGCCATGCCGTCGTGGCGCCCCGGCGTGATGACGCCGTCGCTCATCAGCGTGCCGGTCGGGGTGAAGCTGCGGTACTGGAAGCCCTGCGGGAGATGCAGGCGAACGGCTCCGTCGGTGAGGTCCCGCACCGGCCCGATCGGCCCGTACCCTCCATTGTTGGGCGCCACACCGGTCGAGCCGGCGGCGAGCGCACCGCGCGCGAACAGGCCCTGGAGTGGACCTCCCAGCGTGGCGAGTGCGGCTGTGGAAAGGCCGGCGCGGCGCAGGAAGGCCCGCCGATTGATCACCGTCATAGAAGAGTCCCCCTCGTCATCCTTGAGACCGATCGCGCGAGCATAGTTGGCCGCACGCGCCGCGCCAAGGTGCGTGCCTGCCCGTCCGCTCACGAACTCGCGGCTGCACGCCCACCAAGGCGTCCGGCCCCGGCCACGCCGGTTAGCCTGACCTGCGGGTGGAGGTTCTCTCGGCCGAGCACGTCGGGGCGCTCGCCGTCACCGCGGTGGCGGCGGCGTGGGGGGCTCGCACGCGCTTCGTCGCCGCCTCCCGCGTGCTGGCGGTGGTGATCGGCGGGACGTACGTGGTCGAGCACGCGGCGTTCGTCGTCCGCGGCACCTGGGCGCTCGACTTCAACCTGCCGCTGCACCTGACCGACGCGGTCACGATCGTGTCGGTGCTCGCGCTGTGGACGGCGCGGCCCGCGCTCGTCGAGCTCACGTACTTCTGGGCGCTGAGCGCGTCGCTGCAGGCGGTGCTCACCCCGGACCTGGGGAGCGAGTTCCCGGAGATCTTCTACTGGACGTACTTCATCACGCACTCCGGCGCGGTCGTGGCGGCGATCCTGCTCGTGGCCGGCCGCCGGATCGTGCCGCCGCCGGGCGCCGTCCGGCGCGTGTTCGCGCTCACGCTCGGCTTCGCGGCGCTCGCGGCGCTCGCCAACTTGGTCACGGGCGGCAACTACATGTTCCTGCGCGAGAAGCCGAGCGCCGCGACGCTGCTGGACGTGATGGGCCCGTGGCCGTGGTACGTCCTCAGCGGCGCGGTGCTCGCGCTGCTGCTGTTCAGCCTGCTGGACCTGCCATTGCGGCGGGCTCGAGATCGAATAGTGTGATCCGCACCAGCGGACTCCGCGAACAGGATGGCGAGGCGCCGGCAACCGATCGCCGAGGAGCATCATGGTCAAGCCGGGAGATGTGCTGGAGGTCGCCGCGCTAGGCGTCCACGTGGAGATCCGCCAGGTGGCCGAGGAGCTGCTGGAGTTCGACGTGATCGGGCGTGCACGTGGGATCCTCACGCAGGCGCACGTCCACGAGACGCAGGTGGAGCGGCACGAGGTCGTCGAGGGCTCGCTGCGACTCGTGATCGGCGGTCGCGAGCACCTGCTGGGGCCGGGCGACGCGATGGAGGTGCCCGCCGGAGCGGCCCACCGGCAGATCCCCGGACGGGGGGAGGGGCGGGTCCGGGTGCAGCTCCGCCCGGCCGGCGACACCGCGGCGTTCCTCGAGCGCCTCGCCGAGCTCTCCAGCAACGGCGGCATCAACCGGTGGGGGTTCCCGCGACCGCGGGCGGCGGCGGCGATCGTCACGGACTTCGGGGACGGGAGCCACGCGGCCTGGCCATCGGTTCCGGTGCAGCGTGCGCTGGCGCGGGCGATCCAGCGCGCGACCTCCCGCGAGTACGTGTTCGTGGACGAGTGGGACGTCGCCGCGGCGCGCGAGGTGGTGTTCGAGGCGCTGGCCGACGCGCGCACGTACCCGCACTGGTGGCGGCCGGTCTACATCGACGTCGAGGCCGAGGGCGAGCCGGCGGTCGGCAGCGTCTCCCGCCAGCACTTCAAGGGCCGGCTGCCGTACCACCTGCGCACGCGCTCGACGATCGCGACGCTCGAGCCGCCCCGGATCGTGTCCGGCGAGGTCGACGGTGACCTGCGCGGCCGCGGCACGTGGACGCTGACCGAGACCGAGCGGGGCACGCACGTGCGGTTCGACTGGCGCGTCCACGCCGACCGGCGCCTGCTCCGGCTGCTCACCCCGGTCCTGCGGCCGGCGCTGCGGTGGAACCACGCCTGGGCGATCCGGCGCGCGATCGAGGGGCTGGAGCCCTACGCGCTCCGGCGGGCGGCGGAGCGCGTAGAGGCGTGACGGCCGCTGGTCTCAGGCGGGCGCGAGCCGCGCCTGCGGGATGAGCCGGTCCAGCCACCGCGGCAGCCACCAGCTGCGCTCGCCGAGGATCTGCATGACCGCCGGCACGAGCACCATGCGGACGACGGTCGCGTCCACGAGGATCGCGCTCGCCATGCCGATCCCGATCAGCACCAGGAACACCTGGTCGCTGAGCGCGAAGGCGCCGAACACGGCGACCATGATCGCCGCCGCGGCGGTGATCACGCGCGCGGTCTGCGTCAAGCCCTCGGTGACGGCTCCGGCGGTGTCGCGCCCGGCGTCGAACGCTTCGCGCACGCGCGAGAGCAGGAACACCTCGTAGTCCATCGAGAGGCCGAACAGGACCGCGAACATGATCACGGGGATGAACGGCGGCACCGGCGTGGCCGTGTCGATGCCGACGAGCTGCCCGGCCCAGCCGCCCTCGGCCACCAGCGCGACCACGCCGTAGGCCGTCCCCACCGACAGCAGGTTCATCACGCCCGCCTTCAATGCAACGGCGAGCGAGCGGAAGGCGACCAGCAGCAGGAGCAGCGAGAGGCCGACGACCACGCCGATGAACAGCGGCAGCCGGCTCGCGGTCGCCTCGCTCTGGTCGATCGCCTGGGCGGTCGCGCCGCCGACGCTCACTTGAGCCGGGAGCATCCCGCGGAGCCGGTCGACCAGCGCCTCGGTGGCCGTGTCCTGCGGCGAGGTGGTGGGGGTGACCGTGAGGACGGCGGCGTCGCCCGCCCGGTTGAAGGCGGGCGGACTGACGGCGGCGACTCCTGGCACGCGGGCGAGCTCGGCCGGGAGCGCATCGATGGCGGCCCGGTCATCGACCTCGGCGGCGAGCACGAGCGGGCCGGCGGCGCCTGGGCCGAAGCCGCGGGTGACGAGCTCGTAGGCCTCGCGCGTGGTGGTGCCGGCGGCGTCATTGCCCTGGTCGGGGTACGCGATGCGCAGGCCGGTGACCGGGGCGGCCAGCGCGACGAGCACGAGCACGCCGGCGATCGCGGCCGTCCACGGGCGGCGCTGCACGGCTCGGCTCCAGCGGGCCGCGGGTGCGGCGGCGGGGTCGGCGGGCGTGCGGCCGGTGAACGGGATGCGCAGGCGGTTCACGCGCTCGCGGGCGAAGCCGAGCAGCGCGGGGAGGAGGGTGACTGCGCCGGCCATCACCACGAGCACGGCGGTGATCGCCGCGAGCGCGACGCCGTAGAGGTAGGGGAGGCCCACCACGAAGAGGCCCAGCACCGAGATCACCACCGTCGTGCCGGCGACGAGGACGCTGCGGCCGGCGGTGGCGATCGCCTCGACGGTCGCGGCCCGCGCGTCGAGGCCGCGATGCAGCCCGCCGCGGAAGCGCGTGAGGATCAGCAGTGCGTAGTCGATCCCGACGCCGATGCCGATCATCGCCGCCACCGAGGCGGCCCAGTCCGGCGTGTCGACCACCGCCGCCAGGACGCCGACGAGTGCGGAGGAGACGCCGAGGCCGAACAGCGCCGTGGCCAGCGGGAGGCCGGACGCGACGACGCTGCCGAAGGTCACCAGCAGGACGAGCGCCGCGAAGGCGAAGCCGATGGTCTCCGAGGAGATCTCGCCGCGCTGGGCGTTCCCGACCGCCTGCCCGCCCAGCTCGACTCTGAGCCCGTCGCCGCTGCGCTCGTCGGCCATCGCGATCAGCTCCTCGCCGGTGGCCAGCGGCACCTCGCCGGGCGTGGTGGTCAGCGGGAGGCGCGCGACGGCGACCGTCCCGTCAGGCGAGACGTCGGCCCGCGCCGCCGGCACCGAGTCGCCGACGCCGTCGAGCGCGCTCGCGTCGCGGATGAAGGCGTCCATCCGCTCGCGTACGTCGGGAGCCTGCGCGCCCGCTTCCGCCTGCCACACGACGTCCACCGAGTCCGTGGACCGCTCGGGGAATCGCTCCGAGAGCAGGTCCACGGCGGCCCTGGACTCCGAGCCGGGCGTGGAGTAGTCGGCGGACCACTCGCCGCGCAGCGCCCCACCGCCGAGGACCGCGACGACGAGCACGGCAACCCAGGCGGCGACGACGACACGGCGGCGGCGGAACGAGAAGTCGGCGAGCCGGGCGAGGTGACTCGCCGGCCGGTCCGGCCGCGGGCGCGTTCGGCGGTCGTCGTCGGCGTGGGGGTCGCGGGGAGCGGGGAGCACGGGGACCTCCGGGGTTGCTGCTGCAAGGGTTGATTCGGCAACGGTTGCGTTGCAAACCCTGTCACGTCACAGTTGACCTGTCAACCCTGGCCCCTACAATCGCCGCGATGCCGCTGTTTGAGGACCCTCGCTGGCTCGCCTGGTACGCCCAGGCGACCACGCATGCCCGGCTGATGGAGCACATGGGCGCCGAGATGGAGCGCCGCACCGGCCTCCCGGCCGCCTGGTTCGACGTGCTCGCCAACCTGAAGGCGAGGGGACGCTCACGGATGAACGAGCTGGCCGACGCGCTGTTCGTCTCCCGCGGCGGCGCCACCCGGCTGGTGGCGCGGATGGAGGAGGCTGGCCTCGTCGTGCGCGAGATCCCCCGCGACGACCGCCGCGCGACCTTCGCGGTCATCACCGAGGCCGGCCGCGCGGCGATCGGGCGCGCGATGCCCGTCCACCTCGAGCTTGTCGAGGAGGCGTTCGGCCGCCATCTCGAGCCCGGTGACGTCGAGGTGCTGGTGGCCGTCGCGGCGCGCGTGTCCGCGGCCCACGGGTGGCCGCACAAGACGCTCGAGGAGATGGAGGGCCGCGCCGGGGTCTAGCGGACGCGGACCCGCCAGGCGTAGTACGCGTAGAACGCCCGGTGGTCGTCGCGGATGCGGCGGGCGTAGATCGAGATGGCGCGCACGTAGTGAGGCGACGGGTTGTAGGCGTACAGCGCACCGCGCTCGTCGCCGGGAGCGCCCGACGCGCTGAGGTAGTTGGCCGCGCCCAGGATCGCGTCGCGCGGGTCGCGCACGTTGCCGCCCATCCCGTAGGCCTCCCAGGTGGCGGGCATGAACTGCATCGGCCCGCGGGCGCCCGACACGCTGCGGTTGCGCATCCGGCCGAACGCCGACTCGACGAAGTTGACGGCGGCGAGCAGCGGCCAGCCGACGTCGAAGCGCCGCCAGGCGCGGCGGTAGTGTCGCAGGAGCCGGCCCGCCGGCTGCGCGGGACCGATCCGGATCTTCGGCTTGTAGCGGACCACGGACCTGATCGACGACAGCGCCCGCCGCGCGCGGACGTTGTCGCGCGCCTCGCGGACAAGCGGCCGCGGCAGTGCCGCGATCGTCCGGCGGGCGAGCCGCGGGCGGCGACCCAAGCGGAGGTAGATCCGCTGCTGAGAGGCGGCAAGCGCTGCCACGTCCTCCGGCGGCTCGCCCCGCGCGGGGTCGCCCTCCTCGATCCACTTGTCGATGGCCGCGTAGAGGTGAGTGGTGGTGGTCTCGAGCGCGGCGGCGAGCGATCCGGGATCGCGCGGCAGAGGAGCGTCGGCCGCGGGCGGCTCGGGCGTCGGCGCGGGCTGCGGCGGCGAACCGCTCGGGGTGTCGCCG
>JBOGYU010000141.1:0-9965 GCA_050696935.1 Solirubrobacteraceae bacterium
GCTTGGCGCAGCGCGCAGGTGAGCGCGATCCCGCCGCCGGAGCGCTCCGGTGGGAGCGCGCCGAGCACCGCGTCGGTGGCCACCGCCAGCGACGCCCCGAGGCCCACGCCGGCGAGCGCCAGCCACGCCGCGACGAAGCCGTAGCCGCTGGTGACTTGGGTCGTGGCGCCGGCGGCAAGACCCGCAGCGATCAGCAGCAGGCCGAGCGCGACGGGAGCGCGGTGGCCCACGCGGGCGGCGAGCCGTTCGCCCAGCCCGGCCCCGACGACCAGGCCGCCGATCATCGGCAGCAGCCGCAGCCCGGTGGCGAGCGCCTCGTGGCCGGCGACGAACTGCAGGTACTGCGGCAGCGTGAAGAACAGCCCGAAGATGGCAAAGCCCGCCACCGCGGTCGCGACGGTGCCCCACAGAAACGACGGCCGCCCGAACAGCCGCAGGTCGATCAACGGCTGCCGCGCGCGCAGCTCCCACGAGACGAACGCGGCCAGCAGCGCCATGCCCGCCGCGAGCCCACCGAGCACCAGCGGCGCCTCCCAGCCGCGCTCGGGGGCGTCGATCACGGCGTAGACGAAGATCACCAGGCCGGCGGTCGAGAGCACGCCGCCGGGCACGTCCAGTCGCGGCGGGGCGGGGTCGCGCGACGCGGGCAGCAGGACAGCGATCGCGATCATCGCGAGCGCCGCCATCGGGACGTTGATGAGGAAGATCGAGCCCCACCAGAAGTGCTCGAGCAGGTAGCCGCCGATGATCGGCCCGAGCGGGAAGCCGACGCCGACGGCGGTCACGATCACCGCGATCGCCTTGCCGCGCTCGCGCTTCTCGGGGAACAGGACCGTCAGGACGGCGAGGGTGATCGGCAAGATCGCCGCGGCGCCCAGGCCCATCACCGCGCGCGCCGCGATGACCAGCCCGGAGCTGTCGGCGACGGCCGCGATCACCGAGACGGCGCCGAACAGCCCCAGGGCGATCAGCAGCAGCCGCTTGCGGCCGTAGCGGTCGCCGAGCACGCCGGCGGGCAGCAGCAGGCCGGCGAACACCAGCACGTAGGAGTTGACGATCCACTGCAGCGCATCCGTACCGACCGACAGCTCACGCGCGATCGTCGGCAGCGCAACATTGAGGATCGTCAGGTCAAACCCGATCGTCAGCACCCCGGGCACGAGCGCCGCCAACGCCCACCACCGCCGGTCCTCGGGCACCCTCAACGCTCCCTCCCACCGTGCTCGCCGGGCTCCACGCTCGGCAGCCGGCCCGACGGCTGCAGCGGGCTCGACGCCGGACGCCGCCCGAGCGTCAGGGCGAGCAGCGCAACGCCTGCGGTGATCGCGATGTCGGCGACGTTGAACGGCGGCCAGGGCCCGAGCGCGATGAAGTCGGTCACGGCGCCGTCGCCGCCGCGGTCGATCAGGTTGGCCAGCGCGCCAGCCAGCACCGCCGCGGCGGGCACCGCGCCGGCGGCCGCAGGCGAGCGCAACAGCAGCACGGCCAAACCGATGACCGCGACGAGCACCAAGATCAGCACGAGCTCGCCACCACCGGCCAGCAGGCCGAACGCCACCCCGCTGTTCTCGCCGTGCTCGAGCCGCGCGCCGAGCGGCAGCTCGACGACGCGCCCACCACCGAGGTCGCGCGTCACGAGCGCCTTGGTCACGAGATCGCCCGCCAGCACGGCGACAAAGGACAGGACGGAGGCCGGCCACAGCACCCATCGAACATATCCCAGAATTCGAATGTGTCAATATGTGGCGCATGGCGTCCCCGTCTGAGCTGCGCGCGATCCTGTTTCACGGCTTCTCGGACCCACGCCGGCTGGCGATCGTCGAGCAGCTCGCCGAGGGCGAGCGGCGCGTGAGCGACGTCGTCGCCGCGACCGGGCTCGCGCAGCCGAGCGTCTCGACGCAGCTGGGGTGTCTGTGGGAGTGCGGGCTGGTGGCGCGCGAGCGCCGCGGCCGCGAGGTCCACTACCGCCTCATCGACGGCGTCGACGAGCTGCTGAGCGCCGCCGACTCGATCCTCGAGCGCGCCGGGGACACTGTCGGCGCATGCCCCAAGTACGGCTACGGGCGACGGGAGGCGGCGTGAGCGAGCGCGACGAGGACGACGACCGCGACGAGGTCCCGCGCGGCCTGAGCTGGCGGCGCGCCACCTACACGTTCGGACCGCTGCGCAACGCACTGCTGGCCGGCCTGCTGCTCGGCCTCGGCCTGCTCCTCGAGCTGCTCGACGCGCCGGAGGCGCTGGGGATCGCGCTGTTCCTGGCGGCGCTGCCGATCGGGGCGTGGTATTTCGCGCAGGAGGGGTTCAAGGAGTTCGTCGAGGAGCGCGAGATCGGGATCGAGGCGCTGATGCTGCTCGCCGCCGCCGGCGCGCTGGTGTTCGGGCTCTTCGAGGAGGCGGCGGCGCTGATCTTCCTCTACTCGCTCGCGGAGGCGATCGAGGAGCTCACCTTCGCCCGCACCCGCTCGGCGATCCGCGACCTGCTCGACCTGGCGCCCAAGCAGGCCCGCCGCCTCGTCGACGGCCGCGAGGAGACCGTGCCCGCCGAGCAGCTGCAGGTCGGCGAGGTCTTCCTCGTGCGCCCCGGCGAGGCGCTGCCGACCGACGGCACGATCCGCGACGGGCGGTCGACGCTCAACGAGGCGCCGGTCACCGGCGAGTCCGTTCCCGTCGAGAAGGGCCCCGGTCAGGACGTGTTCGCCGGCACCGTCAACGGCCAGCGCGCCCTGGAGGTCGAAGTGGCGCGCGCCTACGCCGACAACACGCTGGCGCGGATCGTGCACCTGGTCGAGGAGGCCCAGAGCCAGAAGTCCCAGGCCCAGCGGTTCGTCGACCGCTTCGCCACCCGCTACAGCCCCGCCGTGTTGGCCGCCGCGGTCGTGATCGCGATCGCCGGGCCGCTGCTGGGCGGCGACTGGAAGGAGTGGGCGCTGCGCGCGGTCACCGTGCTGGTCGCCGGCGCGCCGTGCGCGCTGGTCATGTCGGTTCCGGTCGCCGCGGCCGCGGCGATCACCCGCGCCGGGCGCGAGGGCATCCTGATCAAGGGCGGCCTACAGCTCGAGGCGCTGGGCCGCATCCAGGCCGTCTGCTTCGACAAGACCGGCACGCTCACCGAGGGCGCGCCGCAGGTCACCGACCTGCTCCCCGTCGACGGCAACGAGCGCGAGCTGCTGGCGCTGGCCGCCACAGTCGAGGCACGCTCGGAACACCCGCTGGCGCAGGCGGTCATCGCCTACGCGCGCGAGCAGGGCGTCGAACCGCAGGCCGCCGAGGACTTCGAGGCACTCGTCGGCCACGGCGCGAGCGCGCGCGTCGACGGCCGCGAGGTGTGGGTCGGCAACCCGCAGCTGCTCTCGCAACGGCTCGCCGACGCGCATGTGCCGGCCGAGCTCGAGCGCCTCCAGGACGAGGGCAAGACCGTCGTCTTCATCGGCGCCGACGAGCGACTACTAGGCATGCTGGCGCTGCGCGACGAGCCCCGCCCGGAGGCCGCGCGCGCCGTCCAGGAGCTGCGCCGGCTCGGCGTGCGCCACGTCTCCATGCTCACCGGCGACAACGAGCGCACCGCGCAGGCCATCGCCCGCGCCGTCGGCCTCGACGAGGTCCACGCCGAGCTCAAGCCCGAGGACAAGGTCGCCGCCGTCGAGCGGTTGCGCGAGCGCCACGGCGCGATCGCGATGGTCGGCGACGGCATCAACGACGCCCCCGCCCTCGCCACCGCGGATCTAGGCATCGCAATGGGCACCGGCGGCACCGACGCCGCGATCGAGGCCGCCGACGTCGCACTCATGGCCGACGACATCACCAAGGTCGCCGAAGCCCTCCGCCTCGGCCGCCGCGCGACCCGCATCTCACGCCAGAACCTGCTGTTCAGCGTCCTGCTGCTCGCCCTGCTCATCCCCAGCGCCGTCGTCGGCCTGCTCACCGTGGTGATCGCGGTAACCGTGCACGAGGTCGCCGAGCTGCTGGCCGTCGGCAACGGCGTGCGCGCCGCGCAGCGCCCGCCTCGTCTGGCCCCCGCGCGCGCCTGACGGCCATGGCGCGTCGCGACGCCACGGCCGAGCCGGCGGTGCGCCACGACACCGGGCGGCTGCGCCGGCGGGGGCTGCGTCTGGCGTGGTTCATCGTCGTCTGGGACCTCATCGAGGGCGTGGTCGCCGTCGCCGCCGGCCTGGCGGCCGGGTCGATCGCGCTCGTGGGTTTCGGGATCGACTCCGGCATCGAGGTGTTCGCCGCGAGCGTGGGCATCTGGCAGCTGCGCGGCGGGGCGCACGCGCGCATGCGCACGGCGCTGCGGCTAATTGCCATCAGCTTCTTCGTCCTCGGCGCCTACGTCGCCTTCGAGTCGATCCGCGACCTCGTCACCGCCGACAAGGCCGGCGAGTCGATCGTCGGCATCGTCCTTAACGCGGTCGCGCTCGTGGCGATGGTGCCCGTCGCCGTCGCGCAGCGCCGCACCGGCCGCGCGCTTGGCAACGAGGTGCTCGTGGCCCAGTCGTCGGAGACGTGGCTGTCGAACTATCTGTCGGTGAGCCTGCTGATCGGACTCGGCCTCAACGCGACGTTCGGGCTCTGGTGGGCCGACCCGGTGGTCGCGCTCTTCGTCGCCGCTATCGCGCTCCACGAAGGCCGCGAAGCCTGGCAGAGCTCCTCGGAGCGGGAGGACTAGCGGCATGTACATGCAGTGCATGGCCGGAGCCTCGCTGTGCGTCGGCAGCGCATCGGGCATGCGCGCCTGGCTGGCCAGGCGCGACTGGTCGTGGCTGACCGCGAAGGTCATCAAGCGCGCGACCGTCGCCCTCATGGCGGCCGCGGCCGTCGCGTCGAGCTTGCTCGTGTCGAGCGTCACCCCGCCCACCCAGCCATCACCGACATCCGCGGCCAAGACAAGCGCTCGCACTCAAGGAGCGGATTGGCACGCCGCTCGGGTCTTCGCCCGGTTCGCGCGACCACCACAAGCGGCCGCGACAAGCAACCACCCGATGGCCACAAGCGAAGGGAGCGAACGTCGATGAGCGCATCCCCCCGAACGGCGCCGCGCGATAAGCGCCTCGACGGCACGCTCGCGCTGCTGCGCGAGGGCTACGAGTTCATCCCGAACCGCTGCCGGCGCCTCGGGACGCACGTATTCGAGACGCGACTGATGGGACAGCCGGCGGTGTGCATGACCGGAGCCGAGGCCGCCCGCGTCTTCTACGAGCCCGAGCGCTTCACCCGCGCGAAGGCGCTGCCGCCGACGGCGCTCACGCTGCTGCAGGACAAGGGCAGCGTGGCGCTGCTCGACGGCGAGCCGCACCGGCATCGCAAGGAGATGTTCCTGCAGCTGCTGGGCCCCGAACGCCTCGACCGGCTCGTCGAGCTGATGGCCGCCGAGCTCGAGACCGCCGGCTCGCTCTGGCGGCGCCGCGACAGCGTCGTCGTCTACGGCGCCGCCCAGGAGATTCTCTGCCGCACGGGGTGCACCTGGGCCGGGGTGCCGCTCGAGGAGTCCGAGGTCCCACGGCGCACGCGCGAGCTCGCGGCGATGTTGGAGGGCGCCGGCAGCGTCGGCCCGCGCCAATGGCGCGGACAGCTCCTGCGGGCGCGCAACGAGCGCTGGATCCGGCAGATCATCGAGGACGCCCGCAGCCACCGCCGGCTGCTCCCGGAAGGGACCGCCGCCCACGCGATCACGTGGCATCGAGACACCGACGGCGAGTTGCTCGACGTCGCCGCAGCCGTCGTCGAACTGATCAACGTGCTGCGACCGACCCTGGCCGTCGCCGTCTACATCACCTTCGCCGCGCTGGCGCTCCACGACCACCCCAACGCGGCCGACTACGCGCGAGGGCGGCGCCGCCGAGCGCGAGCAGTTCGTCCAGGAGGTCCGCCGCTTCTACCCCCTTCTTCCCGCTGGTCGGCGGACGCGTCAAGACGCCGTTCGAGTGGAACGGCATCCACTTCCCCAGGGGCCGGCGGGTGCTGCTCGACGTCTGTGGCACCAACCGCGACGCCCGGCACTGGGACGACCCCGACCAGTTCCGGCCCGAGCGCTTCCGCGACTGGCAGGGCGACCCGTTCACGCTCATCCCCCAGGGCGGCGGCGACCACCGCACCGGCCACCGCTGCCGGGGCGAGTGGGTCACGATCGCCCTCACCAAGGCGACGGTCGAGTTCCTGACCTCCTCGATCGCGTACGACGTCCCCGCCCAGGACCTGCGCGTCAGGCTCTCGCGGATCCCCGCCATCCCGCAGAGCGGATTCGTGATCCGCCACGTGCGCCTACGCCCGTAACCAACAACCGCGCTCCAAGGCCAGGACCTGAAGCCTCTGCGCTCGTGGGCGCCACTGGTGGACGCAGTGCTCGGATCGAGCGTCGGCGGCGAGCGCACCCGCCCGGCGTGGGAGCCGGCGTCCTTGCCGGACCGCGCGGCCGCGAACGCGGTCGCTGGCTCGGGGCGTTCGACAACACCGACGTGCCCGACGCAGCGCGCGCTAAGCCGTCGCCACCGTCCGCCGCTCCGGCAGCAGGCTGGGCACGACGCGGACGTAGACAACCATGCCGAGCACCTCAACCAGTGTCTGCGTGACGATCACCGCGCCGGTCAGCACGTACACGTCGCCGAGCGCGAGCGCGAGCGGCAACACCACCAGCGAGTTGCGGGTCGCCCCGGTGAACAGCAGCGCCCGCGCCGCGCCAGCGTCGAACCGCAGCGCGCGGCCGACCCAGCGACCGACCGCGGCCATGATCACCAGGAACGCCACGTAGAGCGGGATCACACCCGCGACCTGGTCGATATCGTCCTCCACGCGCGGGAACTGCGACGCCACGACGACCAGCAACGTGGCCGCCATCAGCGCCACCGGCAGCAGGTCGACCGCGGCCTTCACGCGCGCGCCGGTCGGGGAACGCGCGGCCCACGCCTCGGTCGCCCACGCCAACCCGAGCGGGAGCACGATCAGCAGCCCAAACGCCTCGAGGAACGGGCCGGGCTCCACGATGTCGGCCAGCTCGGAGCCCATGAACAGCCACAGGTAGCCGGGCAGCAGCGCCATCTGCGCGAGCATCAAAAGCGGCGCGCCGGCCAGCAGCCGCCGGTCGCTGCCGCCGGCCAGCCGCGTGAACACGATCACGTAGTCGATGCACGGCGTCAGCAGCACGAGCAGCACGCCGAGCTCGACCGCCGTCCCGCCCGGCGCCAGCCGGCTCAGCGCGAACACGATCGGCGGCACGACTACGAAGTTCAGCCCGAGCGCCGCCCACAGGAACCGCCGATCGGCGAACGCCGCGCGCAGCGCCGTGAACGGCACCTGCAAGAACGTCGCATACAGCAACGCGCCGAGCACCGGGTAGATCAGCGCCTCGAACGCCGTGTCGGCGCCCGGGGCGACCGCGCCGATCACCACGCCCCCGGCGAGCGCGGCCAGATACACGACGACCTGGCGGTCTTCGAGCCGTGCGGCAAATCCGCTCACCGGCTCAGCATGGCAGCGAGGACGTCATGGCCGTGCGCACGGCCAACAGGCGTTGTACGCGCGCTCAGTGTCGGCGCAGGTGACCTGGCAGCGGCCGCGAAGGGTCGAATGGCAGTTACGCTGGCACTCGCATGCTGCGCGGGCGACTCGCTGACCGCAGGCGGACGGCGCAGAGCGTCGACCTCCACAACCGGCTCTACGGGCGCGTGGGCGTCATCCCGGCGGGTTATCGCGACGCGAGTGCCGCCCAGCGCGCCACCGCGGTGGTCGCGGAGGCCGGCGTGCTGACCGCGGACCTGCTCGTGTACGCCGCGACCGAGCACGTCGATCGGCCCCGCTCGGCACGCAAGCGCGACCGCGAGCGGCTGATGGCCGGCTTCGCGCAGCCCGCCCGGCTCGAAGCGGCAGCGGTGTTTGCCGCGCACGGAATCGTCGCGCGCGAGCGGGAACTCGCCGAAGACGCGACGTGGCATGGCCTCCACCGCCTCATCGCCGAGCTGCTCGCCGAGCACTTCCCGCTGGACGACCGGCAGCGCGACACACTCGCTCACGGCCTGAAGGCGGAGGACCTTGGGCTGTGGAGCCTCGAAGTGGTGTACTCGGCCGCCGTTCTGGACGCGCTGCTCGGCGGGAGCGGCAGCGGAGAGCTGGCGCTGTTCGATGACTGGGCAGCGAACGCGTACGTCGATCAGGGTGCACTCGCTGGGGTCTGGCAGCGAGGCGGCGAGCGCTACCTTGCGCTACTTGGCGACGGCCTCATCGTCGGGGTCGCTGGCAGCGACGAGCTGATCGCCGAGCTTCCGGACGACGACTACGTCGCGGTGCCCTCGGAGCAGCTCCGACCGGTGATCGACGAACTCGCCGACGCGACGGTCCTCGCCGTTGAGGATCAGCTCGACCAGCCGTTGCTCCAGGCGCTCTCGCTCGGCATGCCGTTGATCGCGCAGCGTCGCGACTTCTCCAACGAGGCGTGGACCGTCGGTCAGACCGCCGCCCGCCTCGGGTATCTCGCCCGGCGAGTGGAGTTCGAGCGCTTCGCCGCCGCGCGCGAACCCGACGATGAGCTGCTGGCGCTCTACAACCGCGAGCGCGAGCGCACCACCGGCCAGGCTCCGCTGGACACCGCCGCCGAGTTTGCGGCGCGACTCGCGGACGTCGACCCGCCGGACCCGAACCCTGGTGACCCGTCGCCGCTCTGGCTGATCCCGGGCATCGGCGGACATGCACGCACTCTTCTCGCAATGCAGCTGCTCGCTGCCGTGGGCGAGGTCGGACCGAACGGCGAGCGACAGCTGCCGGTCGACCTGCCCGAGGGTGCGCTGCTGAAAGCGTGGAAGTACGGCTACTTCGTGGGTGCTCTGGAGGACAGTGGGGCCCTCACGTAGCGGTCGGCAATGCCGGGCGGCTGGGACGCCGTGGGAGAATCCACTCGCGACGAGAGGACATAATGGCCGAGTCACGCCGCACGCCCGATATGAGCCGTTCCGCGGCTGAGATCGATGACCCGATCCTTCTCTACGCGCGCATCGGCTACCGGACGTTCTTGAAGTACCGCGACGGCGCACGCTCGCCGGAAAGCCTCTATGACGGCTACAACGAGGCCGAGTTGAAGCGCCTTCTGGGCCGGCGAGAAGTTTCGTTCGGAAAACCGGGTTTAGGCGGCGGCATCTTGTGGCGTGTTGAGGGCGCGGTAGGCGCCGCCGTCGTGTAGTGGTGCCGGGAGGAGGACGCGGTAGCGGCCGGTGAGGGTGGTGTGGTCACTGCCCAGCGGGCTGAGTCGCTCGATGTCCTCGTCGCGGGGTTCGCTGCCGGTCGTGGCGGCGATGTGATCGAGGGCGCGTTGGGTGTAGATCGTGTTGTAGACGACGATGGTGTTGACGATCAGGCCGAGCGCGCCGAGCTGTTCTTCTTGGCCTTGGCGGTAGGGCTGGCGGAGCTCGCCGCGGCGGCCGTGGCAGACGTCGCGGGAGAGGCCGTGGCGGCCTTCGCCGCGGTTGAGCTGGACGAGGATTCGCCGGCGGAAGTGCTCGTCGTTGCAGTAGTCGAGGAGGTGGATCGTTTTCGGGGCTCTTCCGATGTGCTGGAGCGCCCGGGCGAGCGTGGCGAGGTGGCGGGTTTGGCTGCGGAGCGCGCGAACGAGCTGGCTCGTGGTGGTGTGGCGCTGGAGCAGGCTGCCGGCGATCCTGAGCACGTCGTCGTAGTGCTCGCGGATCAGCCGCGTGTTGATCTGGTGCCGGGCGAGTTGGTTCAGCGGCCCGTAGTCGGTCGCGTTCAGGCGCCAGAGGGTGGCGGCTCCGGCGTCGGCGAGGCGTGGAGAGTATTGGTAGCCGAGCAGGCGGTAGAGCGCGAACATGATGTCGGTGTAGCCAGCGGTGTCGGTCATGATTGGAGTTGACCCGGCTCCGTGGACACTCGATCGCTTGGCCCGCCTGGGCCGGGCAGGAAGGATGTCCACATGCCACGAACGCGTCCCGCGTATCCGCCGGAGTTCCGGCGCGAGGCCGTCGAGCTGG